>CAZDCN010000344.1:0-3812 GCA_964503945.1 uncultured Caldilineales bacterium | reverse complement strand
TCGTATTCCACGCCCTCCTCCTTGGCGAACTGGCGGTCCTCCTCCCGACCGGGCATTTCCGCTTCGGAGCGGCGGTAGCTGAGGATGACCCGGCCCGCGCCCGCGCGCACCGCAGTGCGCACGCAGTCGGAGCTGGTGTCGCCGCCGCCCACCACCATCACGGTCTTGCCTTCGATGTCGGGCCGCTCAAGTCCGGGCGGATACATTTCCTCGGGCAGGTTCAGGGCGATGAGGAAGTCCAGGGACTTCCACACGCCGGGCAGGTCCTCGCCCTCGGTGCCCATGGTGGCGGGAATTTCCGCGCCGATGGCGATGAGCACCGCGTCGTATTCGTAGAGCAGGTCTTCCACATGGGGATGGCCGGGCTCGTTCACCGTGGTGTTGCAGATGAACCGCACGCCCGCCTTCTCGCAACGCTCCACCAAGCCCTTGACCTTGTCTTTCTCCAGCTTGAAGTCGGGAATGCCATACATGAGCAGGCCGCCGGGCCGGGGATGCCGTTCGTACACATCTACATGATGCCCTTTCAAGGCCAGCAATTCGGCCGCGTGCAGGCCCGCGGGTCCCGATCCCACAATGGCCACGGTGCGGCCCGTGGGCGGCTGCTGCTCCTGCTCCAGGATTTCGTCGTACAGCCCCTCGCGGCGCACCCAATCCGCCAGGAAGTACTCCACCTTGCCGATGTAGACCGGCGGTTCATACGCGCCCACCACACAGGAGCCCTGGCAGAGGCGCTCTTGCGGGCACACGCGGCCGCACACCTCCGACATGGTGCTATGCTTGCGGAAGGCGAGATAGCCTTCCTTGAACTCGCCTCGGGCCGTGTGCCACATGGCCAGGGGAATGTCATTGTGCACCGGGCAGGCGGTGAGGCAGGCCTGGGGCTCGGGGCATTGGATGCAACGGGCGGCCTCGATCTTGACCGTTTCCTCGTTGTATCCCAGATAAACTTCGTGGAAATTAAAAACGCGTTCCTCCGGGGGTTGTTTCGGAACAGGAACGCGCGGGATGAGTAAAAGTTCTTTGCGGTTGATGTGACGTGCGCCGGTGATCTCGAACATGGTATCGTCTCTCGACAAAATCTCGACAAAGGAAAATGGGGATGCGATCGCCATTGATCGCATCCGCACGGCCATTTTTACAAAACATGATGTCACCATGCGATGACGGGGACGATGACGGGCCGGTGACATCAGGCGTGCATATTGTAATCGAGATTGCCAGAAAAAGGCTACTTTTGAGGTTCAAAAAATGCGCGTGGGCAGCGATTCCATCCCTCCGCCGCCAACTTACCGGGCGGCGACCGAACCCGTAATGCGGGATTCGCAAAAACTTCACGCTTTACGTTTTACGCATTACGCATTACGCATTACGCATTACGCTTTTACGCATTACGAGCCTGTTTTCTCGGCCAACGTTGGCTTCAAAAGCGCCTTTGCCGACAACGCCAAGCGAAACAATATGATCTCCATCCTTGTCTCTTTTCCCGCCCTGCCCTACACTATAAACGTATGACCCTTTACGCCATCTTCTCCGACGTTCACAACCGCGCAGACCGCCTGGAGCGGGCGTTGGCCTGGCTGGCCGCCCGCCAAGTGGACGTCTATCTACAACTGGGCGACCTGGGCCCCAGCCCCCTGCCCCTGCTCGACCCTTTGCCCGTCCGCCATACGTTCGGCAACTGGGAGGTGAGCCAGCTCCACCGCTTCCCGCCCGAACGCCAGCCCGAGATCGCGGCCTGGCCCGCGCAGATTCGGGGCGAAGGCTGGCTCGCAGCCCACGCCAGCCCCATCTTCCCTCCCGAATGCACCGACCTGGCCGCCACGCAACGCTACATGGCCCAACACCGCCCCCGCTGGATGCAGCTCTTCCCCAGCCTGCTGCACGATGAGCAGGCCGCGTGGGCCGCGTTCGCGGAGCTGGCCGCGCAAAAGCGCCGGGTCTTCTTCCACGGCCACACCCACGTCCAGGCCGTGCAGCAGCTCGACCCCGACAACCGCCACCGCCGCCTCACCGGTCCCATCTTCCAACTCCACCCCGACGCGCTCACCCTGGTGGGCGTGGGCTCCGTGGGCGTCCCTCGCGACGGCGCGGCCCTGCGCTGCGTCCTCTTCGACGACGTCGCCTGGGAGGTGGCGTTGGTGGGGATTGATGAATAGGCTTCACGGGCGACCGCCCGACGATGCCGATGAAAATGGTGGCAAGTAGCAGGTGCAGACGGCAGGCGGGACTGCGCAAGCCCACTTGCCACTTGCGACTTGCAACCTGCAAACGATGTATCCAGCCAACCTGGCAGACGGCCAAGTTCGTAATGCGTATTGCGTCATGCTTGAGGACATCACGCTTTACGCATCACGTTTTACGTCATCAGCAAGCTCGGCCAACATTGCTGTCCAAACCTTGTTGAAAACAACGCCAATGTTTCTTTTCAATGCAGGATCGCATGGACAATCCCTACGGCGTCGATCCCTCCCGCTTCACCCTCATCCCCCGCGTGCTGGTCATCGCCACCCGCGGGGAGGAGGTGTTGCTGCTGAAGCGGGCCGAGCACAAAAAACTGTGGCCCGGCCTCTACAACGCGCCCGGCGGCCACGTGGAGCGGGGCGAGACCCCCGTCGAGGCTGCGGCCCGAGAGCTGGCCGAGGAAACGGGCCTGCACGCGGACGCGCTGACCTTGCGCGGGCTGCTCATGGGCGACGGGGTAGGGGAGCTGCCGGGCGTCCTCGTCTTCATCTACCGCGCCCGGGTCTCGGGCGACCTGCACGCCCGCAACGCCGAGGGCGTCCCCCGCTGGATTCCTCGCTCCCAACTCGCCGCCATCCCCACCCTGCCCGACCTGCCCCAGATCTTCGAGCTCACCCTGGACCAGGATCGCTTCTTCACCATTCACAAAACCCCGCGGCCCGACGGCGGCGAGGACGTGCGGGTCGTTCTGGAGGATGAAAAACCGCTTTCGAATGGCGGCAATTCCCCACCGCACCGACGCGGGCGGCCGGATTCGCAATGCGTAAAACGTAAGGCGTAAACCGTGATGACCTCACGCGTGACGTTTTACGCATTACGTTTTACGCCATCAGCAAGCTCGGCCAACGTTGGCTTCGAGAGCGCCCTTGCAAACGATGCCAACGTCTATTTTCAGAACAGGAGCAACCCCATGACCGATATCAGCATCCCAAAAGAAGTGCGGCCCTACGAATACCGCGTGGCCCTGGCCCCCGCGGGCGTGCACGCCCTCACCCAGGCGGGCCACCGCGTCTTCATCGAACACAACGCCGGGCTGGGCTCCGGCTTCGATGACGAAATCTATCGCCAGGCGGGCGCGGAGATCGTGTACAGCCACGAGGAAGCCTGGGTGCGAGGCCAGATGGTCCTCAAGGTGGCCCGGCCCACCAACGAAGAGTTCGCGCTGCTGGGCGAGGATCAGGTGCTGCTGGGCTTTTTGCATCTGGCCGCGGGCAGGCGGCAGAAGATTCAAATCCTGCGGGATAGCGGGGCCTGCGCCATCGGCTGGGAGACGGTGCAGCAGGAGGATGGGTTTCTGCCGGTGTTGCGGGGGATGAGCACCATCGCCGGGAGGATGATGCCCCAGATCGTGGGGCGGTTCATGCAGAACGACCAGGGCGGGCGGGGCGTGGCCCTCAGCGGCTGCCCCACCGTGCCCCCGGCCGAGATCGTGATCCTGGGCGCGGGCACTTTCGGCTCCGAAGCCGCGGTGGCCCTGGCCGGAAACAACGCCTCGGTCTATGTGCTGGATGTCAACGCCCGGGCTTTGGAACGGCTCAACCGTCGCCTGGCCGGCCGCGGGTTGACCA
>CAZDCN010000343.1:0-3821 GCA_964503945.1 uncultured Caldilineales bacterium | reverse complement strand
AGCCAGCGGGCCGTGATGGTGGTGGACGCGCCCGTCTTCAGGCCCGTCACCCAGCCCGCCTCCATCAGGCACACGGGGTAGCCGGTGCGGGCGTCGTAGAGCAATACCTGCGAGGCCGTGGTGGAGAGGCCGTATCTTTGGGGATTCTCGGGGAAATAGCTGAAGATCTTGACGTAGGCGTACGCCTCGCCCGCCATATAGCCGGAGAAGGGTTTGAGGAAGCCCGCGTCGCCTACGTTCATGTAGAATTTGTCGCCCGCGACCTGGCCCTGGGCATCGGCCAGAATGCCCTTTTCCGCCAGGTCCACGGCCTCGGCCACAGTCAGAGTCTGTTGGACGTCGTTTTCGGTGAGGTAGAGCATGGTAGGGATTGGAGATTAGCGAGTGAGTGCTGGGGATTAGAGGGTGAGAGGATTGAGAAGATTAGTGACACAGGAGGTCCGTATTGCGTATTCCGTATTGCGTATTCTGTGTTTATCCGCGTTTCATCAGCGTTATCTGCGTACTCCAAAGCTATTTTCAGAACAGAATGCTGTCCTCTTCGCCTCCGCCGCGACGACGAATCCATTCCGCGAAGAAGATGAGGCCCATCTCCACCACGACGATGATGCTGGAGACCGCGTTGATGATGGGCAGGTTCTTGGGAAAGCGCAGCGCGGACCACACCCAGATGGGGAAGGTGATCTGATGTCCGATGACGAAGTGGGTGATGACGAACGCGTCGAAGGACCAGTTGAAGGCGAGGATGCCTGCGGCGATGATGGCTGGTGCGATGATGGGGAACGTTACCAGGCGAAAGGCCTCCAGGGGGGAGCAGCCCAGGTCTCGGGCCGCAGCCTCCAGGTTGGGGTCGAACTGATGCAGACGGGAGGCAACCAACACCGCCACCAGGGGCACATCGAAGCTGATGTGGGCCAGGATGACGGTGAACAGAGAGAGCTGGATGCCCGCCCTGGTGAAGAACACCAAAAGCGCGATGCCCAGGATGAGCCAGGGCATGACAAAGGGGATGGAGACAAAGCCGGTGAAGAGGATGCGGCCTTTGTAGCGATAGCGGGCCATGGCGTTGGCCGCCAGCACCCCCAATATCAGACTCACCGCGGTGACGATGAGCGCCACCCAGATCGAATTCCATAGCGACTTGAGGAGATCGGGTCGCTCGACGATCTTCTGATACCACTTCAGGGTGAATCCGCTCCAGGGCAGACTCATGATGGTGGAATCGTTGAAAGAAAAGATAATGAGGATGACGATGGGCATGTAGATTAGAATCGCCATCACTGCGTAGGTGTAGAATGCGAACCAGAATTTGCTCGTGCGCAGAGTTTTCATCTCACAACAGCTCCTCCACGCCCGCGACCTTGATGACCGCCGCCACCAAAATCAAGGTGATGAACAGCAGGATGAAACCCACTGCAGAGCCTAATCCCCAATTGCCCGCGGAGAGGAACTGACTCTCAATGACATTCCCCAGCATATAGCCCGATGGCCCGCCCACCAGCGCTGGCACGGCGAATTCTCCCAGCATGGGAATGTACACCAGCACCATGCTGGCGAACAGGCCGGGCACGCTCAGGGGTAGCAGCACATGGCGAAAGATGTCGTACTTGGTAGAGCCCAGATCCCGGGCCGCTTCGATGACCGAATCGGGGATGCCGCGCAGGGAGAGGAAGATGGGAATGACCACGTAGGGTAACCATTCA
Source organism: uncultured Caldilineales bacterium (assembly GCA_964503945.1). GTDB lineage: Bacteria > Chloroflexota > Anaerolineae > J102 > J102 > M2005. Next base: position 2,118 of record CAZDCN010000343.1, on the reverse strand, counting down.
TGGATGAGCACGATCATCACCGCGGTCTTGCTATAAAGCAGGAAGCCCAAAGGCTCGTCGATGACGCCCAACTGCATGAGGAAGCTGTTGATGACGCCATGGTTGCCCAGCGCGATCTTCCAGGCGAAGATGCGGATGAGGAAGTTGATCTCCACCGGGATGATGAGGAGAAAGAGGATAAGATAGGTGTACCTGGGGCTCATCCGGGCCAGATAGTAGGCGATGGGATAGCCAATGACCACCAGGAGGATCATGGACCCGGTGGCGATGAGGAAGGTGTTGTAGAGGGTCTTGAGGTAGATGGGCGTGGTGAAGAAGGTGATGTAATTGTCCAGCGTGAAGATGGGCTCCAGCGTCATGAATCCCGACTTCCAGAAGCTGATGACGAACATCATCCCCATGGGCACATAGAAGAGCAGCAGGAGATAGATGAATGGGGGGAAGATGTTCAGCGTCAGCCCCAGATAACGCTGGAAGGTCAATCGCCAGCGATGGTGGCGGTGGGTGTGAGACAGCGTGGCGGAGGTCATGGCGAGATTGATTGCATGCTCTTTATAAGGGACTACGATTTCACGCCTTTGCCATATTGGCGCGAGACTTCCAGAATGGCTTCTTCCAGGATGTCCAGGGCCCGGATGAACAGGTCCTCGGGCATGTTCAGCGCGGGCAGCATCCGCAGCCACCAGATGTCTTCCTCGTCGATGAGGATCAGGCCCCGTTGGATGCATCCGTAGTGGATGGCGCGGGTGAGTTCGGGCGCGGGCGTCTTAGTCTCCTTATCCTGGACGAATTCGATGGCGTTGTACAGGCCTTTGATGCGGACATCGCCCACGATCTCAAACTTATCCACCCACGCGCCCATGCGCTCCAGGCTGATTTGCTCCAGGCGCTGGACGTTGTCCAACACCTGCTCCTGGTAGAGCGCGTCGATGCCCGTGGCCGCGGCCGCGCAGGCTGCGGGCTGCCAGGCGAAGGTGCCGCCCAGGTAGATCTCGTCGGAGGAGGTCATGGTTTCTTCCGTGCCCAGCACCGCGGCGATGGGCAACGCGCCGCCCGTGATGGCCTTGGCCAGGGGCATCAGGTCCACCTTGTCCGCGGCCTCGGGCCAGTGCTCGATGGCGAACATCTTGCCCGTGCGCCCGAAGCCCGTCTGCACCTCGTCATCGATCATCATCCAACCATATTTCTCGCCCAGCGCATGCAGGCGCTCCATCCAGCCGTCGGGGGGGATGAAGATGCCGTTTTCCCCCTGGATGGGCTCGTAAAGCACGCCGGCGATGGTCTCGGGCGCGGTCTCGTAGCGCAGCACCACATCCTCGATCCAATCCAGGCAGGCGAGATTACATTGGGGATAGGTTTGCTTCAGGGGGCAGCGATAGCAGGTGGGATAGGGAACGTGAATGAAGCCGTGGATGTATTCCTTGATGCCGCGGGTGACGTCGGGCGAGGTGGGGCCTGCGCCCGCAGCGCCGTAGTTGCCGCCATGGAAGGAGCCGTGGAAGGAGAGGATAAAGTAGCGCCCTGTGGTCTCCCTGGCCAGGCGCAGCGCGGCTTCCACCGCCTCAGTGCCCGTGGTGTCGGGCGCCACCCGGGTAAGCTGGGGCGGGGAAATCTCAACTAGCTTCTCGGCTAGCTCGAAGAGGTGGATATCGGTCACATAGTCAGTGCATTCGATGCCGCCGCTCTCCCGCAGCACCTCTATGGCCCGTTCGATGACGGGCTCGTAGCCCGCGCCCAGTGGCGTGGAGGCCCAGCCGGTGACCATGTCGATGTATTTATTGCCATCTACATCCTCGATGGTCCAACCGTATTTGCGCCGCATGATCAGCGGCACGTCTTTGTTGGTGTACCACGCGGCGAAGAACAACTTCTTTTCCTTTTCCATGAATTCCCGGCTCTTGGGGCCGGGCGGAGGGGTGATGATGTTGGGGGTGTCGGAATAGTCGTAAGGCATCATATTTCCATTCTCTATGGATCTTTGATGGACGATTCGGCGCGGGAAGCCGACTTCGTAATACGTCATGCGTGATGCGTAACGACTTGACGTTGTACGTTTTTACGCATGACGCAGCTTGTCAAGCGGCCCATCTTGCCGTGGAAACGCCTCCGTCAGCCGCG
>CAZDCN010000342.1:0-3837 GCA_964503945.1 uncultured Caldilineales bacterium | reverse complement strand
CATCGTGGGTGAGGATGACGATCCCCGCTATCCTACCACCACTCCCGACATCCACGCCAACATCGTGGCCGAAACCGCGAAAATCATGATGGGGACCAGCCATCGCTACGACCCCGCGCCCGATTACTACTTCGCCACTGCATTCTGGTTGATGGGCGCATCTGTGCTGCGGGCCAAAGGCTGGGAAGGCCACGCCTGGTTCTCTCCTCGCTGGCCCCGTGGCCGTCTTCCCGCCGTGGACGCGCTGGAGAAGCTGACCAAGCGATCCCGACGTTTTGAGTTCGAAGAAGAGCCCATGCCCAGTTTGATCGGCGACCGCGCCCGCAGCGTCGTCAGCGGCGTCATCTACGGCCAACCTAACATGCGAGTCATCCTCCGCTCCGCTGGTTACGCAGCCGACGCCTTCACCGACGACCAAGGACGATTCCGCATCGAAAACCTGCCCAAAGGCAAATACCGGCTCTCTGTGCCGGGCACGGATATCGTTTTGCTGGGCGTGGAGCTGGATGGCCGGAAGCATGTGGAGCTGACCATCGGCCAACCGCCCATCGAGGTGCAACCTTCGCCCGCGCCAAAACGCCCGCAAGAGGACTGGCGCGTGCGCGTAGAGGATGCAGGGAAGGCGCCTGGATTCAGCGTGATCCGCGTCAGCGTTCAGGGCAAGGCCAATCTGCCCGTGCGCATTGTCACGGATGGCTGGGAAGGCATGGAACGCCTCACCGGCAGCAAGCCCGAATATGGCCCCTACGCGCTGGAGTTTGCGCCCCTGGGGCCGGGAAATTACATCATCACGCCGGAAGGTTTGGACGTGCAGGCTCGGGTGGCGCTGAAAGCCAATCAGCTTGTCCAGGTGACCTTCCATCCCGTCAGCGAGGAGCCCGAAGAGGGAGATGAGGAAACCCCGGCGCAAAGCCGCATCGAAGGCGTCATTGCCAACGGCGCGGGACTTCGGGTCCTGTTGACCGGACCTGAAGATCGCGTTCGGGAGACTTTTGCCGATGAAGAAGGCCGGTTCCACTTTACCGATCTCCCCGCAGGCGACTATGAACTGCGCCTGCCCGACCTGAACATCACCCGAAACGTGACTCTGGACGGAGAAGAGGCCGCCCGTCTGGAGCTAGAAGCGCCCGACGTGGAGGCGCCCCATTACAGCACCATCGCCGGGCGGGTGAGCAACGGCGCCGGGCGCGAGATTGTGTTGAAAGGCCCCGGCGTGGAGATGACCGCAGTGGTGGATGAAAATGAACGCTATCTCTTCACCGGTCTGGGGCCGGGCCAGTATTATGTGCGGGTGAAGGACACCCTGCGTCGTCGCGGCGGCCTGCGCATGACGGGCCGCAATCATCGCGTGGTGAACTTCTCCCTGCCCACGCCCGAACCTTCTGACAGCGTCATTTTTGGCCGGATTCCCGGCGGCGAAGGCTGGCAAATCTACATGCGCACGCCCGACCAGCGTGAAATCGTTCAGGCGCTGGATGAGGATGGCGAATTCGAGTTCACCAGTCTGAAAGCGGGGGAATATGAACTTATCCTGCACGCACCCCAGGCTGAGTTTGTGGAGCGGGTGACTGTGGATGGAGTCAACCGAGTGGAAGTCCACTTTACCCTGCCGCCCCTCTCCCAGGCCGAGGATTACAAAGAACCCGAGATCCCTCTACCCGAAGGGCTGAAAATGACCGCGACCGCCGAGGTTGCAGCCCAGTCGGAGCGCTGGACCTGGCAGGTGGAGGACGCGGGCGTGAACCCCGGTTTTGGCCTCATACGCGTGCGCATGCCCGGCCAGCAAGGCCGCGCCATCCGGTTGTGGGCCGATGGCTGGGTGGGCATGGTGCGCCGCATCGGCGAAAAGCCCGAATATGGGGCCGATGTGTGCGAATTCGCGCCCCTGGGCAAGGGCAAATACTACCTGCAGCCCGAGGGCGAGGACATCCAGGTGGAAGTGGAGATGCCCGGCGCGCGGCAGATATGGGTCGCATTCTCCGCCGACGGCCAAACTCCCCCCGCGCCTCAACCCCAACCGCCCGCCCCCGTCCCCGGCAAAGACATCCCCCTCTTTCTGCTGGTCCGTTCCATGCCCTACGACCTTCCCGGATTCATGCAGGTTATCCGATTCGCCCAAACCCTCCACGCTCCCGTGGATGACGATCTGGAAGACGCTCTGCGCGCGGAACGAGTCATCGTATTGGGCGCCAGCAGCGACTTCAGCGATGAGGAGGAGGCCCGGTTGAAGGAGGCCGGCTGCGAAGTGATTCGCGTCGCCCCGCCTCACTACGCCACCGATCTGCTGAAGCTGTTGCAAGCGGAAGGATGAGGTCGGAGGCCTCATCGCTACCACGCCGACACGCTCACACCCCCATACGCCCATGCGCGGATTCCCCGGCTTTCGTCAAGGTCCCACCCATCTCACCCCCATCCCCACCGAATTCTTCAGCGAGATCCTGCCCATCATCGACGATCTGGCCGAGCTGAAGACCATCCTCTATGTTTTCTGGCGTTTGAGTCAGGGCGAGGGGGATGTGCGCTATGTGCGGCTGGATGATGCGCTGGCCGACTTGCGCTTTCTTTCGGGCCTGGGCGAGAACCCGGCCGACCAGGAAGAAGCGGCCCGGAAGGCCTTCGCTCGCGCAGCTCAGCGCGGCATCCTCATCGAGATTACGGTCAAACGGGGCGGACGCCAGGAGACCTGGTATTTCCTGAACTCGCCGAAAGGGCGGGCCGCGGTGGCCCGCCTGCGCAAGGGCGACTTCCGCGGACTTATTCACGACATCGACGATGTGGTCGTGGGCCTGGAGAAGGAACGCCCTAACATCTACATCCTCTATGAGCAAAATATCGGCATGGTCACCCCCATGCTGGCGGAGAAGCTGCTCCAGGCCGAACGCGAGTATCCTGAGGCATGGATTCGGGATGCCTTCAGCCTGGCAGTGGAGCGCAACAAGCGAAGCTGGTCCTACATCCATTCGATTCTCAGAAACTGGGCTCAATATGGCAAAGACACGCCCGCACAAACTGGACAATCTCTTGTCGCAAGCCACGTCGAAGATGCGGATGACGACTCCGGACTCATCATCTATGAATGATGACGGGGAAACCCGCAGAGGTGTGGGCGACCCCGACTGCCCCATCTGCCGCGGCATCGGATTTTATGTGAAGGATGTGCCCGTGGGGCATCCCGAATTCGGCAAAGCCATTCCCTGCCAGTGCGCCCTCCCCAAAATCCAGGCCCAGCGCAGGCGGCAGATGAACGCATTGGGGAGCATGGAGCTTCTCGAGCGCATGACCTTCGAGACCTTCCATCCCGAAGGCGTGGGGCTGACCCCCGAGCGTCGCAAGACCATCCGCGCCGCCTACGACGCCGCCCTTCGCTTCGCAGAGCATCCCCAAGGCTGGTTGCTGCTCTCGGGCGGCTACGGCGTGGGCAAGACCCACCTGGCCGCGGCCATCGGCAACGAAGTCATCGCCCGCGGGGGCGTGGCCCTCTTCATCCTCGCGCCCGATCTGCTGGACCACCTGCGGGCCAGCTTCAGCCCTTCCAGCCCCGAAACCTACGACGAGCTCTTCGACCGTCTCAAAAACACCCCCCTGCTCATCCTGGACGACCTGGGCGCGGAGAGCGCCACCCCCTGGGCCCAGGAAAAACTCTTCCAGCTCCTCAACCACCGTTACCTCCGCCGTCTGCCCACGGTCATCACCACGAACCGTCCCTTGTCCGCGCTGGAGGCCCGGATCCGCTCCCGTTTGCTGGATGTGGATTTGGTGGAGCATCACCGCATCCTGGCCTCAGACTACCGCGGCGGCGGCTACATCGACAATCTGGTGGAACTGAGCGAACTGCAC
>CAZDCN010000341.1:0-3846 GCA_964503945.1 uncultured Caldilineales bacterium | reverse complement strand
TCGGTCTATTTCGTGAACATGATCGACATGCTCGATCAAAAATGGGGCACCAGCCAGCCCATTGCCTTGCGCGACCCCGATCTGGGCATGGTGCGATTGCGCGCGTTCGGCGCATACTCCTTCAAAGTGATGGATGCGCAGCGCTTTGTGGCTCAGATCGTGGGCCAGCGAGGGCTGTACAACACCAGCGAGATCACCAACTGGCTGCGCGGGCAGATCGTGGCCGCGCTCACCGACCTGCTGGGTGAGACAGGCGCGGGGCTTTTTGACCTGCCTCGGCTCATCGACGAGCTGGCCGTGGCGCTGAAAGCGAAGCTTTCCGACAATTTCGAGCAGGTGGGCTTGCAGCTCAAGCAGATCTTTATCGAGTCCATCAGCGCGCCCGAAGAGACCCTGAAGGCCATCGACGAACGGGCCGCGATGGGCGCGATTGGCGACATGCAAAAGTATCTGCAATTCAAGGCGGCCCTGGCCATGGGCGACGCGGCCAAAGCCTCGGGCGAGGGCGGAGGTGGAGGCATGAGCGAAGGGATGGGCCTGGGCGCAGGCATCGGCCTGGGCGCAGGCATGGCGGGCATGATCTCCCAGGCCATGTCGGGCGCACAGCACCCCCCACAGCCGCAGCAACCCCAGCAGGCGGCTCCGGCCCCGCCCACTACTAAGGCCGAAATCCAGGCTCTGCTCGACAACCTGGACCTGCGGCTGGCCAACGGCGAGATCAGCGAATCGGTGTATGAAAAATTGACCGCCAAATGGCAAAAACGCCTGGATGAAATGAAATAGACAGCCGATGTTCTGTTAAAATCCAAGGATGGAATCGCCCAACGCGTTCCATCCTTTTTCTTGCTTAATTCCCAAACCAGGAGTCAACCATGTCGAATGATTTTGAAACCCGTCTTCAGAAATATGCATCCTTGGTCGTGAAAGTGGGCTTGAACGTGCAACCAGACCAGGAGGTCGTCCTGCGCGCGCCCATCGACGCCGCGCCCCTGGCCCGGCAGGCCGCCATCGAGGCCTATGAAGCCGGAGCCAAATACGTCCACGTCTTTTTTCAGGATGACCAGATGACCCTCATCCGTTACCAACACGCACCGCGCGACAGCTTCGACTTCTTCCCCGACTGGTATGCGAACGCGTTGCTGGACCTGGCTCAGAAGGGCTCGGCCTTCCTCTCAGTCTACGCCACCGACCCCGATCTGTTGAAAGACCAGGACCCGGACCTCATTTCTCGGGCGCAGAAGGCCGCCGCCAAGAAAACGCGCCCCTATTCCGAACTGCTAAGCAAGGATTACGCGCCCTGGACCGTCATCGCCGCGTCGGTGCCGGCCTGGGCCAATAAGGTCTTCCCCGACCTGCCCGAGGAGGAACGCGTGCCCGCGTTGTGGGACGCCATCTTCAAGGCCTGCCGGGTGGATGAAACCGATCCGGTGGAAGCGTGGCGGCGGCACACCGATGAACTGGCCCTGCGCAGCGCCTACATGAACGCCAAGCAGTACACTGCCCTGCGATTCAAATCTGACCTCACCGATCTCACCGTGGGCCTGCCCCAGAACCATGTGTGGACGGGCGGTTATGGCAAAACGCCCGATGGCGTGCGCTTCACCGCCAACATCCCCACCGAGGAAATCTTCACCCTGCCCCATAAAGACCGGGTGGATGGCGTCGTGCGGGCCACGCTGCCCCTGAACCTGCGAGGCAACCTCATTGAGAACTTCTGGTTCCGATTTGAAAATGGCCGGGTGGTTGAGGCCCATGCGGAAAAAGGAGAAGCACTTCTCCTCAAATTGCTGGAGACCGATGAAGGCGCGGTGCGCCTGGGCGAGGTGGCGCTGGTTCCCCAAAGCTCGCCCATCGCTCAAACCGGCATCCTCTTCTACAACACCCTCTTCGATGAGAATGCCTCCTGCCATCTGGCTCTGGGCCGGGCCTATCGCACCAGCCTTCAGGGGGGCGAGGACATGAGCCCGGAGGATTTCGCGGCTGCAGGCGGCAATGACAGCCTCATTCATGTCGATTTCATGATGGGCTCCGCCGATATGGACATCGATGGGGTTCTGGCCGACGGCTCCACCGAGCCGGTCTTCCGTCAGGGCGAGTGGGCCTTCGATGTTTGACCTGGACCCACAAGGAGAGCAACATGACCATAGAATCCACCAGCAATGCGGCCTACTTCATGGATCTGGAGGCCCGCTATGGCGCGCACAACTATGCGCCCCTGGAGGTCGTGCTCACCCGCGGGGAGGATGTGTGGGTGTTCGATGTGGAGGGCAACCGCTATCTCGATTGCCTTAGCGCCTACTCCGCGGTGTCCCATGGCCATTACCACCCCCGCATCTACGAAACGATGGTGGAGCAGGCCCGGCAGCTCACCCTCACCTCCCGGGCCTTCTACAATGACCAGCTCGGCCTGTTCTACCGCGACCTGTTGACCTTCAGCGACTATGAGATGGCGCTGCCTATGAATACGGGCGCTGAGGCGGTGGAGACGGCCATCAAAGCCGCGCGCAAATGGGGCTACACCGTGAAAGGCGTGCCTGAATATGACGCGGAGATCATCGTCTGCGAAGGCAATTTCCATGGCCGCACGACGACCATTATCAGCTTCTCTTCCGATCCCCAGTACAAAGCGGGATTCGGCCCCTTCACCCCCGGCTTCAAGCTCATCCCCTACGGCGACATCGAAGCCCTGAAGGCGGCCATCACGCCCAACACGGTGGCCTTTCTGGTGGAGCCTATCCAGGGCGAGGGCGGGGTCGTCGTCCCGCCTGAAGGCTATCTGAGCAATGTGGCCGCCATCTGTCGGGAGAACAACGTCCTCCTCATGGCCGACGAGATTCAGACGGGACTGGGCCGCACCGGCGCCCGCTTCGCCTGCGATCACGAGGATGTGCAACCCGATGTCATGATCCTGGGCAAAGCGCTTTCGGGAGGGTTCTATCCGGTGTCCGCGGTGCTGGCCAGCCGTGAGGTGTTGGGCGTCTTCCGTCCGGGCGATCACGGCTCCACATTCGGCGGCAACCCCCTGGGCGCGGCCGTGGCCCGCACAGCCCTGGCCGTGCTGCAAGATGAAGGGCTCATCGAGAACGCGGCGCGCATGGGGGCCTACTTCATGGAGCGCCTGCGGACCATCGACAGCCCTTATGTAAGAGAAGTGCGAGGCAAGGGCCTGCTGGTGGGCGTGGACCTGAAGCCAGGGGCAGGGAGCGCCCGACAATTCTCCCAGGCATTGATGGCGGAAGGCATCCTCACCAAAGACACCCACGACACGGTCATTCGCTTTGCCCCACCCCTAACCATCCCCCAGGACATCCTGGATTGGGCGTTGGAGCGGATCGAGAAGGTGTTCACCGCCTGATTTCATGCCACCGTGGACAACAAATCCAAGCGCCGGAAGCAACTCCAGCCTCCGGCGCTTTGCTTTATGCCCAAGCGTCGTCACCGTCTCCAGGCCATTTTCTCAAAGAACCAGAGGGGTAGGACGGGCGCATCGAACAAACGGCGCTTCCCCGAGCCATCGGGACGCATCACCCAGATGCCCCAGGTCCCGCCCTCGTCGCTGCGCCAGGCGATCCATCGACCGTCGGGCGACCATACCGGCAGGCCATCGGAGGCGAGACGGTTGGTCAGGCGTTTGCGTCCGCTGCCATCCGCGTTGATGACGTAGATCTCGAAATTCCCCTCTTCCTGGCTGATGAAAGCAATACGCTTGCCGTCGGGCGACCATGCGGGCTGGCCATCGCTGCCGCCCGTGGTGAGCCGAATCTGCCCTCCCGCATCCGCGTCGGTGATCCAGATGCCGCAATCGCCGCCGAAGCAATTGCGGAAGACAATACGGTTGTCCACAGG
>CAZDCN010000340.1:0-3847 GCA_964503945.1 uncultured Caldilineales bacterium | reverse complement strand
ACACCTCGCCCTGCAGCCAGTTCCGCTGCCACACCGCGTAGTCCGCGTACTGGATGGGCAGTTCGGGCAGGGGGGAGGGCCGACCCGCCACGAACGCGTTGTAGAGCGCGGCCAGCTCGCCCAGGAAGACGCCGATGGACCAGGCGTCGGCCACGATGTGGTGGAGGACCATGACCGCCAGGTGTTCATCCTCGCCCAGGCGCAGGAGTTTGACCCGCAGCAGGGGGCCGGTGGCCAGATCGAAGGGTTTGCGAGCCTCGGCCCGAGCCAGGTCCAGGGCCCGGGCTTCCCGCTCCGTCTCGGGCAGATGGCTGAGGTCCTCCACAGGCGCATCCAGCCGCATCTCGGGGTGGATGACCTGGTAGGGTTCGCCGCCCTCGTCCGCGAAGGTGGTGCGCAGCACCTCGTGGCGGCGGATGATTTCGTTCAGGGCCCGCACCAACGCGTCCACGTCCAGCCGCCCTTCCATGCGCACGGCCATGGGCATGTTGTAGAAGAGATTGCCCGGCTCGAGCTGGTCCAGGAACCAGAGGCGCAGTTGGGCGAAGGACAGAGGCAGGGGCTTGTCCCGCGGGACGGGCTCGATGGGCGGCGCGGCCAGGCCCAGTTGCTGCTCCCGGGCCTGCTGGATGAGCTCTGCCAGTTGGGCGATGGTGGGCCGCTCGAAGAGGGCGCTGAGGGGAATGTCCACGCCGAAGGCTTCCCGCACCCGAGAGATGAGCTGAGTGGCCAGCAGGGAATGCCCGCCCAACTCGAAGAAATCGTCGTGGATGCCCACGCGGGGGACGTCCAGCACCTGGGCCCAGATGCCCGCGAGCATCTCCTCTTCGGGGCCGCGCGGGGCCACGTAAGGCGCGGCCAGGGCGATGCGCTCCCCGGCCATTTGGCTCAAGGCCCGGCGATCGAGCTTGCCCGTAGCGGTGCGGGGCAGCGTCTCCAGCAGGGTGAAGTGGGCGGGGATCATGTAGGGGGGCAGGCGCTCCGCCAGGAAGTCGCGTAGATCGTTGCCCTCCAGTCGGGCGTCGGGATGCAGCGCCAGGTACGCGGCCAAGGTTTTCTGGCCCCGATCGTCGGTTTCAGCCACCACAGCCACGTCCTGCACCGCGGGTTGGGTTCGAATGACCGTCTCCACCTCGCCCGGCTCCACCCGGAACCCGCGGATCTTCACCTGGTCGTCCACCCGGCCCATGAAAATGAGCTGGCCGTCCTCGGTCCACCGCACCTGATCGCCAGTTCGATACAAACGGCTATCCGCCCCGTCCATTGCGGCGGATTCCACAAAGGGGTTGGGGACGAAGGCCTGGGAGGTGAGGTCGGGGCGGTTGTGGTAACCTAGGGCCAGGCCCATGCCGCCGATGTAAAGTTCGCCGGGCGCGCCCGGAGGCAGCAGCCGCCGCTTCGCGTCCAGCACATAGACCTTCACGTTGGCGATGGGGGAGCCGATGGGGATGGGCTCGTCGGTCTGCACGTCGCTGGCGGTGCGGTAGCGGGTGGCGGTGATGGTGGTTTCGGTGGGGCCGTAGAGGTTGATGAAGGGGATGGCCCGGCCCAGCAGGCGGGTGAATTTGTGCAGCCGCCCCACGTCGGGCGCGTCGCCACCCAACAGCAGCAGGCGCAGTTGGGGCCAGATGGGCGCGAGGGCTTCGTCCAGATCATCCACCAGCGCGTTCCACACGGATGCGGGCATGTGCAGCACGGTGACGCCGCTCTCTTCGGCCAGGCGCACCAGCTTCTCCCCCAAAATGTCCACATTGCTCTCGGGGATGACCACGCCCGCGCCGCGAATGAGGGCCGGATAGATCTCCTCGGCCGCGGCGTCGAAGCTGAGGGTGATGAACTGGAGGATGCGGTCCTCGGGCGTGAGCTCCATCTCCCCGGCCAGGGTCACGGCGTGGTTGGTGATGGCCCGACGGGGGATGACCACGCCCTTGGGCAGCCCCGTGGTGCCGGAGGTGTAGATGAGGTAGGCGGGGGTTTCGGGGTGGAGGGGCGTTGCAAGAGGCGTCGTGGGTTGCGAGGCGACTTCGGCATCTGTAATGCGTAAGGCGTAAGGCGTAATGCGTAAAACGTCATCATCTGCATCACGTTTTACGTCTTTACGTTTTACGTCTTTACGTCCTACGTCCTCATCATCCACCACAACAATTTGCAACCCGCTATCCTCAATCATGTAGTGCAAGCGCTCCGCAGGATAGCTTGGATCCAGGGGCAGATAAGCCGCGCCGGCCTTGAGGATGCCCAGCAGGGCGATGATGGGATGGAAGGATTTGTGCATGTACACGCCCACCACGTCGCCCGGGCCCACGCCGCGCGCCATGAGGGCGTGGGCGAGCTGGTTGGTGCGGGTGTTGAGCTCGGCGTAGCTCATGGTCTCGCCCCGGAACCAGAGCGCGACCGCGTCGGGCGTGGCCTGGGCCTGCTTCTCGAACAGCGCGATCAGGTCTCCTTCGGGAGGCAGGGGCGCGTCGGTGGCGTTCCAATCCACCAGCAGTTGCCGCTCCTCCTGGGGCGAGAGCAGAGGAAGCTCGCCCACGGGCTGTTCAATGTCCCGGGCCATGGCGTCCAGGATGGTTTCCATGTGGCCCAGCAGGCGGCGAATGGTGGCGGGCTCGAACTGGCGCTGGTCGTAGGCGATGCGAATGCCGATGACCTGGCCGGGGGCCGCGACCACGGTGAGGGGATAGTTGGTCTGTTCGGCGCTGCGCACGTCGCTGATCTGCAGCGTGCTGCGCTGCTGGGCCATGGCCTGATCCACGGGATAGTTCTCGAAGACGATGATGCTCTCGAACAGAGGCTGGTCCCGAGGCGCGTCGCTCCACCCCTGCACGTCCACCAAACTGCTGTACTCGAACTGACGCATCTCGGCCTGAATGGCCTGAAGCTGTTGCAGCCAGATGAAGGCGCGAGTGTCGTCGTGGATTTGCGTGCGCACGGGCAGGGTGTTGATGAATAACCCCACCATGCGCTCGGAGCCGGGCAGGGTGGGCGGCCGGCCCGACACGGTGGCCCCGAAGACGATGTCCTCCTCGCCGCTGTAACGACTGAGGATGAGGGCCCATGCGCCCTGGATGAAGGTGTTGAGGGTGAGCTGGTATTTGCGGGCCAGTTCGCGCAGGGCGTTGCTGGTCTCGGGAGAGAGGTTCAGGGCCTGGAGGTCGTAGGTGGCGGCCTCGGTGGTGATGTCGGCCCGGCGGGCCATGACCAGGGGCGTGGGCGCGGTGAAGCCCTGCAACATGCTGCGCCAGAAGGCCTCGGCCTGGGACGCATCCTGTTTTTTGATCCAGGCGATGTAGTCGGCGTAGGGTCGGGCGGGGGGCAGCCGCGGGGTCATGCCCCGGCTGAAGCCCTCGTAGAGCATGAAGAGCTCTTTGAGCACGATGGGGAAGGACCAGCCGTCCAGCAGGATGTGATGGAAGGTCCACACGAAACGGTAGGTTTCATCGCCCAAGCGCAGCAGGTGCACCCGCAGCAGGGGCGCTTTGCCCAAATCGAACCCGCTATGGCGCTCCGCGTCCAGGAAGGCGGCCACGCGGCGTTCCTGCTCCTCGGGCGACAAATCGCGCCAGTCCTCCACGGCCAGGGGCAGCGCCACCTGGCGATAGACCACCTGCAGGGGCTCGTCCACGCCCTCCCACAAAAAAGCGGTGCGGAAGATGCTATGGCGGTCCACCAGGGCTTGCCAGGCCCGGCGAAAGGCGTCCACGTTCAGGGGGCCGGTGAGGCGGGCGGTGAGCTGCTCCACATACACGCCCGATTCGGGCGCCATGAGGCTGTGGAAGAGCATGCCCTGCTGCATGGGCGAAAGGGGATAGATGTTTTCGATGTTTCGGGTGGGGTCCATGGTGGT
>CAZDCN010000339.1:0-3854 GCA_964503945.1 uncultured Caldilineales bacterium | reverse complement strand
GGATGAACGATATTCAACCTCCCCACCCGGAGAAAGTGAACCCGCGCGGGGGAGCCATCGCGCTGGGGCACCCGCTGGGAGCCAGCGGCGCCCGCATCATGACCACGCTGGTGCACGAGCTGGCGCAGACAGGTGGACGTTACGGCCTGCAGGTCATGTGCATCGGGCACGGCATGGCCACGGCCACGATCATCGAAAACGTGACTCGCTAGAGGCTGTATGCGCTTTGACGTTGCCTCATGCGTCTATGCATGTGCCACGCAAGGCGAAATGCGTCGCGGATGGCGCGGATGATGCGGATGCTCGCGGATTTTTTCGGATGAAAACCATCTTTTTCTGCTAAATCCGTGGAAATCCGCCGTATCCGCGTCATCCGCGGGGAGTTAGAAAGCGCTTTCCGCAGAAATCACCACGAAATCGCGGAAAAGTTCGTCTCAGGCTTAATCGGGGCTTATTCAGCCCGCGCTAACAATTCCTCCACTTCGGCCATCAAGTCTTCCAAAGCCAGAATGCGTTCGTGCAGGGCAAAGATGGCGTTTTTCAAGTCGTAGGAAACGTATTCGCCCGCGTCCTCCAGGGCGTCTCGCTCCGCCTCCTTCTCCGCCAGCGCCTCTCGCAACGTCGCCAGCTCCTGGCACGCTTCGAACGCGCGCCAGCGCAGCACATCGGCCATTTCATCCAGCTCCCGCTCCAGCTTATCGCGATTGCGTTTGTAGCGCCGCAAGCGCCAGGCGTCCGGCCCGGTCACTTCTGCGGCCAATCCGTCGATCTGGAGAAGAATGCGCTGCAAGCGACCATCCAACAGATGATAGCGGTCGATGAGGGTGCTCATATCCGCGTTGCGGTAGCGATAAAGCAGGCGCTGGGGCGGTTTGGGCGCGTCCGGGCAGGGTTCTGGGCCCGAACTGGGGACCACGCCCGGGGAGGCGATGTCGAAGATGACGCCATCTTTGGATCGGAGATAGAGCACGGGCGTGGCAAAGCCGCGGTCATCGGGAAAGGCCAGGAAGCAGGCGTTGCGGGCCAGGGTCACAGCGTAATCCACCCGCCCGGCCCACTGGCCCGTGCATAATCGACGGTAGAAGGTTTCTGCGAACTGGATGGCCACGTCATCGCGGATGGGGTATTGCATGGCCACCACTGCCGGGATGCCCGCGCGTAGCAAGGCCGGGACGACGCCCCAGAAGCCTTCGCCCTCGGGCCGTTGACTTACCTCGCCTACTTCGCAGCCATTGAGCGCCACCAGTTTCAGACTCCGATGATTGCCCAGCAGGCTCTGCAATTCCACCTCGGTGATCCAGTCCTCATCTTCCCCCGGCGGCAGATCGTCCCCGGCCGCGTTGAGCCGCAAGCTTCCATGCATGACGCCCTGGGCATCCTCCTCGAACGCGCCATGCCCGATGAAATGGAGGATGGCGTAAGGCGTTTGGGCCAGGGCGTCATCCAGCGCCTGGCGGGTGACCTGGCCCTTCAGCACGCGATAGGGAATCTGGGCCGCGTCCAGAGCCTGCCGGATCGCCTCCTCCTCCCGCTCGGTATCCAGATTCCCCACCTGGGGAATGACAATGAGGGTTTGGGGTTTGCCCTCCACCTTCAGGGTGTCGATGTCGCCATATTCCAGATTGAGCAACTGGCGGGTGAGCAGCGTGTTGATTTGGGTGGACAGGAACACATCCCCGGCATGCAGAAACTCCCAGGGCAGGGTGGCCAGCTCCAGCGCGTCGTCATGCACGTTCAGACGCAGACGCAAACTGGCTGCCTCATCTCCCTGCACCCGTTGGGAATACAGCGCGAAGAACAGGTCCTGCACCTGGTCGCGGAACAATGCCCGGAAGAGCGTCTCCCCGATTTCCCGGAAGAGAGCCTGGTCCGTGGTGAAGGGCTCATCCCGCACCTGGGTCAACTTCTCTTGAAATTCGGGCGCGAAGAGCGCGTCATGGTCCAGGGCGGCCTCGGCCAGGCCGCTGTCGGGGGCTTGGGCGGTGACCCGGTAGCCCTTTTCGGCTTTGGCGATGCGAATGTCGAGATCGATAATCATGGTGGATGCAAAACGGATTTCATGAGCGGCGCACACGCCATGGGATTGAAATCAGATGTTTCGAACGGTGCATGCACGGCAGGCAAAAGTTGACGTGAACAACAACCAGCACTAGAATGGCCAGGATGAATCTCTATCGCAGTCATCTTAGCGTCACCACGTGGATCGTGCTGGCATCTCTGGCCATGGGGATGCTGATCCAACTGCCCGAGCGGGTGTATACGCTGTGGGCGTTTGGCTCCCCCATAGATTTTCGCGTGTCGGGTGCGTTCCTGGCGGGATTGACCGCGCTGGCCGCCACCTGGGCGGGGCTGGAAGCGGCGCTACGCACACACCCGCGCAAAGAGCTGCTACGCCACACCTATCGGTTCTGGGGACTGCCTTCCGCCATCACCCTGGCGGGAGCGGCGCTGTTGCCGATGATTCAGAATTCGAGCATGTGGTTGCTGGTCCTGGGGGGCGTGGGCCTGGCGCTGGCGGCCAGCATGGCGGGCGAATATCATACCATCGATCCGGAAGACGCTTCCTACGCCAAGGCCCGCTGGCTGCTAAATCTGTTGGCTTATCTCTTGGCTGCGCTGGCATTCATCCTCATTTACCTTTCTCGCAGCCGTTCGCTGGTCTCGGCTACGCTGCTCGCGCTCACCGCGGGTATGTTGGCTGTCGACCTGTTGCGGGGCAGCGGGGCCCGCACGGGCGAAGTCTTTCTCACCAGCGGACTCATCGCGCTCATTCTCGCGCAGTTTACGGTCATGCTGAATTACTGGCCATTCCCGTCCATCCGGGTGGCCCTGGCGTTGCTGGTGGGATTTTACCTGATGGTAGGGCTAGCGCAAGCCCATTTACGAGGCGCGCTTACCCGTAGACGAGCATTTGAATACCTGTTGATGTCCGGTGTGGCGATTCTGGTGGTCTTTCTCTTTCCAAATCAATAGAACGATCAATAAATTTGGGAAATTTTCAAAATTTGGTCATTTTGCCCGTAACCTTTCCGAAACTTCCTCGTCTAGAGAATATAGTCAGGGTAGATGAAGGTGAAGACGGGAAGGGGGAACCTGTCTTCACTGGATATCCTGACCACACGCCGCAAGCACCCCTTGCGGCCGACATGAGCACCACACGAGATTTGTCGGGGGACGGATCTCAAGCAATGCGCTTGTGTGCTCAGTCGCTTCTCTCGCAGGGACGTCGATTCGTCGGCGTCCCTGCTTTTTTGTCATTTGCCTACCGCAGCGCGGAGGAAAAAGAGGAGATTGGCCGGGCGTTCGGCGAGACGGCGCATGAAGTAGGGGTACCACATTTCGCCGTAGGGGACGTAAACGCGCATCCGGTGGCCTTCAGCCGCCAACCGTCGCAGTTCATCACGACGGATGCCATAAAGAAACTGGATCTCCCAGCTTTCCGGCGGGACGCCCTGTTCGTTGGCAAAGGCGCTGACCTGATTGTAAACGACATCATCGTGAGAGCCCAACGCCAGCCTCGCGCCTTTCTCCCGTGCATGAGGCGTCAGCAACATCTGGGACAGCTCGATCAACGCCTCCTGAATCTTGGCTCGCTCCTGCCAGGCGATGTCGGACGGCTCGTCGTACGCGCCTTTGACCATCCGGATATCCGCGATGCCCTCATCGATCAACGCCTCCAGGTCCTCCCGAGTGCGATACAGATACGCCTGTAACACCGTGCCGACGTTATCGAACTCCCGGCGCAATTCGCGGTAGATGCGGAGCGTCGTGTCCACCAAAGCGGATTCCTCCATGTCAATTCGCACAAAACGCCCTTGCTCGCGCGCCACAGCCACAATCTCCTTGACATTCTC
>CAZDCN010000338.1:0-3864 GCA_964503945.1 uncultured Caldilineales bacterium | reverse complement strand
CCACGCCCACCGTCACCCCCACCCCCACCCCCGAGCCCAGCAGCAACCGCCTGTTCGTCTTCTTTGACGCCAATCAAAACGGCCCGTTCGACGGCCGCGACGCCCCCATCAGCGACATGGTCATCACCCTGAAAGACGCCCAGAACATCACCCGCGGCGTCGCGCCCACGGACAGGGATGGACTCGTCACCTTCACCAACCTGGAGCCGGACGACTACACCTTGTGGGCCCTGACCCGTCCCCTGGGCTACTATCCCACTACAGGCTATCCCGTGAGCGTCCATCTCCAGCTGGGAACTCAGGTGGACGCGCGCCTTGGCTTCGCCTCCTCCCAATCCTACATTTATCTTCCCATACAACTCCCTGCACCTCAACCATGACCTCTATCCCCGCCTACCATCCGCCGAAAATTCCGAGCTTCCTTGCTCGCAGTATGGCCCGATGGTATAATGACCCTTCAGAACGATCTATGTCAACCTATTCCCCGGTAACGGAAAACACCATGCGAATTTTGGTCGTTGATGACGATCCCCCCAGCGTCAAGATGACGGCGTTCCTCCTGCGCGAGGAAGGTTACGATGTCCTGGCCGCCAACAACGGCCGCGACGCGCTGGATCTCATCGAACAGGAGCGTCCCGATCTCATCTTGCTGGATGTGATGATGCCCGGCCTGGATGGGTTCGAAACCCTGCGGGAGATCCGCTCCCGTCACGCCATCCCCGTCATCTTCCTCTCCGCCAAAGGCGAGACCTCCGACCGGGTGGCCGGGCTGGAGATGGGCGCGGACGATTACCTGGCCAAGCCCTTCGAGCCCTCCGAACTCCTGGCCCGGGTCAAGGCGGTGCTGCGCCGCACCGAAGCCTACGCCCTGGGCGAACCCTCCGACCGCATCGAAAGCGGAGGCATCCGGCTCGACCCCCTCACCAACCGGGCGGAATTGCCCGATGGCCGGGTGGTGGAGCTGACACCCATCGAAACCCGGCTGCTCCACACCCTGATGCGCAACGCGGGCCGGGTGCTCACCCACGACCAGCTCCTCAATAGCGTTTGGGGCGAAAACTACGGCGGATACCCCAACCAGATCGCGGTTTACGTGCGTCGTCTGCGCACAAAAATCGAGGAAAACCCCGACGATCCCAGATACCTCACCACCGTGCGGGGCGTCGGCTATCGGTTCGAAGTTTGAATCGCCCCGTTTTCCTCCCCAGCACCCTCATGAGGGACTTGGATGGGCCGCGCCGGCTGCACGTCCGTGTCCCTTTTTCTTTCTGCAAAGCCCATGAACAGACACTTTCAAGCTCTTCAACGTCTTTTTCTGGCCCTGTTCACGGCCGTCGGGTTGGCGCTGCTTCTGCCCCTGGGTCTGTTCGCCTACGCCATCATGGGCGACGCCGCCGCAACGTGGGGCGACTTCCAACCCCCTGAGGATGCATGGCAGACCTCGCAGACCATCCTCGCCTCGGCCGCGGTCACCGACGCCGACGGCCTGACCGATGACGCCGCCTACCAATACTCCACCGACGGCGTCGCCTGGAGCGCGTGGATGACGCAAAATCTGCTGGTGGGCGGCGACATCGCCACCCAAAGGCGTCTCACCATCACCGCCATCTCCCTGGAAGAGGGCGTCAACTACATCCGCTACGCCATCACCGACGCCCTGGGAACCAGGGAAATCAGCCCCGACCAGACCGTGCGCATCGACACGCAGCCGCCCGCGGCTCCCCAGGGCCTGCAACTGACCCCCACCGGCTGGCAAACGGCCGCCACGGTCTCCTGGACCGCCGCCTGGACCAATCCCGACGACGTCAGCGGCGTGACCGCGGCCTGCTACAAACTGGGCCGCGCCCCCGCAAATGAAAATGACGGCGTCTGCGTCTCGGGCCAGAACATCCAACGCATCGAAGGCATCCAGCCCGCCAGCGAAGGCAGCTTCGACTTTCATCTGTGGCTGCGGGATGCGGCCGGGAACAGCGACGTCGCCCATCGCAGCGTCATCGCGGACGGCGTGCAGTGGGACAAAACCCAGCCCACGGTCTATCTCGACGTCTTTGGCCCCATGGGCGAAAACAACTGGTACACCGACACCATCCACGTGACGGTCAGCGCCTTCGACAGCGAATCGGGTCTGGACAAAACCTTCTACAACCTGGACAATGCAGGCTGGGTGGAAAACGGCTCCTTCAACATCGATGAGGATGGGGAGCACACCGCGGCGGGCCGGGCCGTGGATGTGGCCGGGAACAGCAAAGACACCGACCCCATGCCTCTCAAACTGGATGCAACCCCGCCGCAGACGACATTGGCCATCGCGGGGACGCCCAACGCCCAGGGCTGGTACGAAACCCCGGTCACCCTCACCCTCCAGGCCCAGGACGCGACCTCGGGCGTGGCCTCCACCCACTGGCGTCTGGATGAAGGAGGCTGGCGGGAGGGAGACGTCGCGGTGATCCAGAGCGACGGCCAACACACGTTCGCCTATTACAGCCGCGACAAAGCGGGAAACCAGGAAGCTCAACAGGAAGCCGCCATCTGGATCGATCAATTCCCCCCCACCACCTCCTACGCGGTGCTCTCGCCCGACAGCCCCATCAACGGCTGGTACAATCAACCCGTCACCATCACCCTGGTGGCGGTGGATGAGGGCATCGGGGTGGACAAAACCTTCTATCGCATCAACGACGGCGCCTGGCAAACCGGCTCCTCCTTCCAACTGACGGAAAGCGGCGATTACGATATCGACTTCTATTCGGTGGACCTCCTCGGGCATGAAGAGCCCATCGTCAGCATTCCCGGCGGCGTGCACATCGACACCCTCCCTCCTCAGTCCCCCATCCCCCTGGACGCATCCCCGCGGGGGTGGACGAACACCAACGATTTCGACCTGCTGATGGCCCTGCCGCCCAACGATCTCAGCGGCATCGCCGGCGCCTACGTGAAGATCGGCCAGCCGCCCCTTTCGCCCACCGACGGCGAATGGCGGCCCGGAGCCAACAGCGTCATCGACGGGCTCCAGACGCCGAGCGAAGGGGCGTTCAACGCCTATGTGTGGCTGCAAGACAACGCGGGGAATGTGGATCACGGCAATTACGCGGTGTGGACGGGGGAGCTCAGCCTGAAGTACGACGCCACGCCGCCGGTGACGCAACTGGCCATTGTCGGCGATGCGGGCAAGCATGGCTGGTACACCTCCCCGGTGACCGTCACCTTCTCCCCCGACGACGCGCTCTCGGGCCCCGACCTGACCATGGTCAGCGTGGATGGCAGCGCCTACATCACGGCCACGAGCCTTTATCTGTCCGATCAGGAAAAGCACGTGTTGCGGTATTTCAGCCGCGACAAGGCCGGGAATCAGGAAGACGCGCGGTTGGCCACCATCCGGCTGGACTACGAAGCGCCGGGAGCGCCGTTGAACGCGGGGGTGGAGCCTTTTGACTGGACCCTGACCAACACCTTCACCCTCACATGGACCAATCCCCAGGACCTGTCGGGCGTGGCCGCGGCCTACTATCGCATCGGCGACCCGCCCCAAGGCCCGCGCGATGGCGTGCGCATCCCGCCCGACGGCCTCGCCGCGGGCGTCACCGCGCCCGGCGAGGGCGCGTGGGATGTATACCTGTGGCTGGAGGACCGGGCGGGCAATGTGGATGAGGCCAACCGCGTCCTCCTGCGCAAGGCCTTGCGCTATGATGTGACCCCGCCCAGCTCCGTGTTCACCATCCTGGAGGGCGACCTGGGCGCAGAAGGCTGGTATGTATCGCCCGTGCGGGTGCTCATCAGCCCCCGCGATGAGGGCTCCGGCCCCGCGGGCGTGCGCTATCGCATCAACGACGGCCCCTGGCAATATGCGGAACATGAGGCTGTCAT
>CAZDCN010000337.1:0-3868 GCA_964503945.1 uncultured Caldilineales bacterium | reverse complement strand
TGGCCGAGGGCTCAACGACGTCATGCGTAAAACGTAAAACGTGATGGCCTTACGCATTACGCATTACGAATTACGCAATTGGCCGTCCGCGCCCAAGGCGAGATTCCCCGGACACCGGACGCCGGACACCGGACGCCCATTAATTTCATCCTTATCGGCAGGCTGCCGCCCGTGTCGCCCGTTCTGAAACAATCCATGCTCCGCCCTTCCGAATCGACGCAGACATGGCTTCGGAATCGAAAAGAGCGTACGCGATCCCGACCGGAGCTGAAAGCTTCGACAGTCGGAACCTATTTCGAGCGATAGCATTGAGACCCGGATCACCTGGCGGGCGGCGAATCACTCGCTGCCAAGGGCCCGTCGACATCGTTCATGAATTCGCTGCTCAAGATTATACCTTTATCTGCCCTTCATCCCCAAAACAACCTGGATGGTCTTGATCAGAACCGAGAAATCGATAAACGGCCCCAGATGCTTGATGTAATAGAGATCGTATTGCAATTTAATGAACGCATCCTCCTTCGATGCGCCATAACGATAACGCACTTGCGCCCATCCCGTAATCCCCGGCTTCACCGCGTGTCGCAGCCCATAAAACGGGATGTCATCGGACAGTTTTTCGATGATCTCCGGGCGTTCGGGCCTGGGACCTATCAAGGACATATCTCCCTTCAGCACATTCCAGAACTGGGGCAGCTCATCCAGGCGGGTGCGTCGTAGAAATTTCCCCACGGGCGTAACTCGGGGATCGTTTTCCTGGGCCCAGACCGCGCCCGTGTCCGCCTCCGCATCCATCACCATCGAGCGAAACTTGATGATTTCAAAAACTTTCCCATGCTCTCCCACGCGAGATTGGCGATAGAAAACTGCCCCGGGATCTGTAATCAAGTTGCCAAGCCAGACCAGCGGCGTCAGCAACGCGACGATGGCCAGGCCCAGAATGGAGAAGAAGATGTCGCCCACGCGACGGAGAGCCAGATAAAACCGAAAGCCAGAGGGACGCGAAACAGGCATCAACACCGTTAAATCCTGGCCCGCATGTTGCACGGGCACCCGCCCGGTCATCCGCTCATAGAGCGCAGCCATGGTGGTGATGGGCACGCCCAACTCGTAACAGGCGAGAATCGCCCGAAACAGCTCGGGATGAATGCGTTGCGAATGGGTGATGGCAATGATGATCTCGTCGGGTTGGAGTTCATCGACCAGCCGAAGCAGGTCTTTGCCCGCGCCCAACACCGGCACGCCCTCGATATCCGTTTCCTGTTTCTCGGGGTCATCGTCCACAAACCCAAGCAGTTCATAGCCTGTTCCCAAATAGGGATTCCCTGTTTCGGATGCCGTCTCCTGGATGGCGCGCAACAACGTCTCGCCCGACCAACCTGCGCCAATGACCAAGGCCCGGTGACGAAAGGAGGGATGCGTGAAAACCGTGGCATAGATAAATCGCCACAGGGTGACGCCAATCAGCGCTGTCAGGAAAAACACGGCAAACTGGGTGCGCCGATCGGGGAGCACGGGCGTCAGGTAAGGGATCAGGATGTAGATGGTCAGGGTGATGAGCACCGAAGTGCCTGCGGCCCAGATGGAGTGCACCGCGCTGGCCGCCTTGGCCAGATCATAGACGTTGAAAAAGGCGCTCACCACCAACCAGATGAGGGATAGCAAGAGCGCGTACCATGGAAATCGCTCCGCCAGGCGGGCAAACACCGGTTGAGGCCAAAGGGAAAGCATCAGAAACAGCGCCCCGTTCAAAACAAGCAGATCCATCACCATCAGGAGCAATTTCCTTTCGGCAAATTGCAACGAAATCCCACCCCGCTTTTTCTTTTCAAAAGCGGATGCTTCGCGATAGGTTACATCCATAAAAAGTTCAATGCATTTGGGTGAGGGCTGTAAAAAGAGGGATATGAACAGTATAGAACACAGCGCCAGCCTTTCACAATGACGCGTAGGACGCGTATGCCTTCAACAAGAAAGACGTTCCCATTGCCGCAATGCGTATCAGGAATGAGAGACGAATGAAAGAAAAATGTCATTCCCTCTCTCCCCTTTGCCCTTTCACAACCTCCATCAATACGCGTTCCAACTTTCGCGCCAGCGCTTCCCGATTCAACCTCGCTTCAATGCAACGGCGGCCGTTTTCTCCCATGCGCTTCGCCAGCGCCCGGTCTTTTTCCAGCGTCAGGATGGCGTCGGCCAGGGCTCGGGCGTCGCCCGCCGGCGTGACCAGGCCCGCCTGGCACGATGCAGCCAGCGCGCCCCCCTCGCCCCCCTGGTCGGTGATGATCACCGGCTTCCGATAGGCCCAGGCCTCGAGCATTTTGTAAGGCGTCACGCCTTTCATCTGCCGATTGACCAGCGTGGCCAGGCACACATCGGCCGTGGCTAAAAACCGCGGGATGCGTTCACGAGGCTGACGGGGCAAAATCGTCACATGCTTGACGCCCAAAGACGCCATCCGCTGAACCACCGTCTCGCGCTGCACGCCATCGCCCACAATAACAAAATGAATATCCTCCCGATGGCTCAGCAACGCGGCCGCGTCCACCACCACCTCCACGCCCTGCATCACGCCGATAAGCCCGGCGTAGAGCGCCACAAAGCGCGCTTCCAGGCCCAATTCATTTCGCAAATCCGGGGCATCCTCCCGAATGCTCTCCAGATCCACGCCGTTTCGGATGAGGTGGAGCTTCTGGGAAGGCAGCCCGCGCGCCTGCATGTCCTCCCACATGCCCTGCGTCACCGGCAGGATGGCCGCCGCACGGCGATAGGTGAAATCGGCCATAGCGCCCCACCCTCGCTCCATCAACGATCCCTCTCGAAAGGCCCCCAACTTCACCCCCACCTCGGGCCACAAGTCCCGCACATCGAACACCAGGGGGGCGCGAAAATGGCGGGCCAGCATGACGCCCACCGGGCCCAGAAACAAAGGCGGCGAGGAGGCGATCACCACGTCAAAAGGCCCTGTCAGCTTGCGGCCGTGCCACCACCCCGACGCGGCGAAGGAAAGATAATTGGCGATGCGACGCCAGGTGTTCCGTTTGGGCGAGGCGTAAAGCCAGGCCCGATACACCTGCACGCCGTCCATCTCCTCCTGCAGCCATCGTTTGCCCCGATAGGACGCCGGTATCTCATCCAGAAGATAGTTGGGAAGGGCCGTGAGCACGGTCACATCATGCCCAAACCGGGCCAGCCAGCGGGTCATGCCGTGCGCTCGGGCCGCGGCCGCGCCGAATTCCGGCGGGAAATACTGGGTGAGGTAGAGGATCCTCATCCCGCATCCTCCTCGGGATGGAGGGAAAACGCCAGCCCCAGCGACGCCCAGAGCATGGCGTGATAGGTGATGGAATAGGAAACCAGGCCCGCGATCAGAGCATAGACCATCATGGTGACCACCACCCAGCCCGCCGCATCGGGTGAACTCCGCACGATCGTCACCGCGCGCCACAACGCCATTCCCAACAACGCGCTGAACAACGCCAGACCCACCAGGCCCGTTTCCGCGCCGATCTCCAGAAAATAATTGTGAGGATAGAGATAGCGCTGCCGTTTATCGTTGGTGTAAGCATAGCCGCCAAAGCCCACGCCGAACCAGGGGTGCGCCTGCAACATCCGCCAGCTCGCCTGATAATAATCGGTGCGGCGGGTGGTCAGCTGCTGCAACGCCTCCAACAAATCCGCCTCATTCTCCGGCCCGCTTCCTCCACTCGCGGGGGTTTTCCACGGAGCCATTAGACCTGCTCCCCGCGCCAGGGAACCCCAGATGCGGTCGATGGAGCTCTGTCGGTCAATGACAAAGTAGGGGGCCAGGAGCGCCGCGGTCAGGAAAGCGCCCGCCAACAACAGCATGGAGGCGCGACGCCATAAC
>CAZDCN010000336.1:0-3871 GCA_964503945.1 uncultured Caldilineales bacterium | reverse complement strand
AATTATCCGTGTTTTTCCGTGTTCATCCGTGTTCTTTTTATTTTCAAAGCAGCCTGGCGCTGGCTTCGATGACGGGCAGGTTCTGGTCGGCGAAGCGGGCCTGGAAGCGCCGCGCGGCGGCTTCCAGCGCCTCGATGGGGAAGAGATCGAGCTGGCGCAGCGCGGCCGCGGTGAGCAGGAGCGCCAGGTTCGTGCGGGTGATGCGCAAGCCCGCCTGCTTTGGGTCCAAAATCACCTTGCGGGCCCGGGTCTCCACCCCCGCGAATTGGGGAATGGTGAACAACACATCCTCTTCGGTCATGCGGGCCAGATGCCGACCGCTCTTCTTCAGCCCGTCGTCGGAGATGAGCACCAGCGCGTCGGGCTTGGCCACGCCCGTGTAGCGAATCTCCTCCGGGCTGAGGATGATCTCGCTGACGCTGTGGCCCGATTTCACCGTGGTGGGGTAATCATCCCGCTGGGTGGCCCACAGGCCCGACATGACCGCGGCGTAGCCCGCCAGTTTGCCCGCAGAGCGCACCTTCGCGCCCGCGGAGCCGGCCAGCACCAGATGGAATTTGCGATCCACGCGGTTGGGGAATTGGGGATCGATGGGCTTGAGAGGCAGCGTGGGCTTGCCTTCCATTTCCTTGCCCAGCTCCTGCACATAGTGCGAATACTCGTGGACGTTACGGTAGTAGAGCAGGCCCGTTTCCAGCCCCAGGGCATCCACCAGGCCCAGCATCTCCTTGCGCCCGAAATCGTTGAAGGGCGAGAAATAGGCGGTGCACAGCTCCCAGATATCCAGCAGCGCGAAGCCGGAGTATTGAACGGCCTCGGCGATGCGGTCGGGCAGGTCCTTGTCGAAGGAGGTGCCGCGATAGACGAAGCCCGCGCCGTTCTCGCCCACGGTGGCGCAAATGTCCAGGGGATATTCGGGATTGCCGCGGCGGGTGGTGGATGTGATGGCGCCATGTGGGGTGGTCACCGAATGCTCGCCGCCGGTCATGCCGAAATTGAAGTTATTGAAGACCAGCACGGTGATGCCGATGTTGCGCCGGGCCGCGTTGATGAGATGGGTCCCGCCGATGCCCGCGCCGCCGTCGCCCATGAGCACGATGACGTTCAGCTCCGGGTTGGCCAGTTTGACGCCCGTGGCGTAGGCGATGCTGCGGCCGTGCAGGCCATGAAACGCGTTGGTGGCGAAATACTGATCGCTCAGGCCCACGCAGCCGATGTCGGTGACGATGACCGTTTGCGTGGGCGGGATTTGCAGCTTCGTCAGGGCTTTGTCCAGATGGTTGAGAATGAGACTGTGCCCGCATCCGGGACAGAAGGGGAAGGGCCGCTCATTCTTATAGGTGGACAAAGGCGCCTGGTCGATTTCAATTGCAGGGATAACAGCCATGATGGGTTTTCGAGATTGGAGATGGGAGATTATGGGTGTATGGAAGCCAATCTGGCGTGGGGCGACCGATCTCGTAATGGGTAGGACTTCACGCTTTACGCATCACGTCTTACGCATTGCGTTTTGCATTATCGACCAACGCTATGGGCGAAGCGCATCCAAAAACTGCTCGGGCGTGATGAGCTCGCCGTCGGCCCGGTCCAGGCCGAGGATCTCGGGGGGAACGACGCGCTGCCGCGCGGCCTGGCGATAGACCAGCCGCTCGATTTCGCGCAGGTATTGCCCGTGATTCAATTCGGCCACGATGATCCGCTCATGCCCGCGCACTGCATCCAGGATCATGCGTTCGGGCAGGGGCCAGAGGGTGTGCAGGGTGAGGCCGCTGACGGCCTGGCCCGTCTCCCGAGCCCGATCCACGGCCTCGCGCATGGCCCGAGCCGTGGTGCCGTAGCTAATGAACAGGGTCTGGGCCTCCTCCTGGATGTCGGGGATGCCGAATTCCATCTCGTGGCGGCGGTTGAGAATTTTCAGGCGCAGGTGTTCGTTCAACCGCCCCACCTTCGCCGGGTCTTTGGTGAGGAAGCCGTGCTCGTCGTGGCTGGAGGTGGTGAAGCGGGTGATGTGGGGGCCGCCATACGGGCTCATGGGCGGGACGGCGTCGATGGGCTCGAACGCGTAGGGCAGGTAGGTCTCCTCGGGCCGGAGCCGGGGGTCGGGCTGGCCCGTCACCGCGTTGACGCGCACGCCATCCACGGCCGCGGGCTCGGGCAGCCGCTGAGGAACCATCGGGCGCTTCCCCACGGGCGCATCCACATATTCGGCGATGTCCACTGTGGCCATGGCGTAGTTCAGCTCTTTGTCCACCAGGAGGAAGACGGGCGTGCGGAAGCGCTCCGCCAGGTCGAAGTCCCGCATGGTGAGGGTGTAGCATTCGCCCACCGAGGAGGGGGCCAGGGCGACGATGGGATAGCCGCCACTGGTTCCCCAACGCACGAACTGGATGTCGCCCTGGGCGGGGGTGGTGGCGCCGCCCGTGGCCGGGCCCATGCGCATCACATCCACGATGACCAGGGGGACCTCGCCCATGATGGCCAGGCCGATGTTTTCGGAATAGAGGGAGATGCCGGGGCCGGAGGTGGCGGTCATGGGGCGGGCGCCGGCCATGGCCGCGCCAATGCACATGCTGATGGCGCTGATCTCATCTTCTGCTTCGATGCCCACGCCCCCGACTTTGGGCAGCTCGTTCACCATGTGCAGCAGGATGGGCGTCGCCGGCGTGATGGGGTATCCGGCAAAGAAATCGCATCCCGCGGCCAAGGCGCCGCGGGCGATGGCTGTGGCGCCATCGACATATTCTTTCGGCATGAGTCGCTTGCTCCGTTGCAAATTGCCTGAGAATGGTGGAGGGAAAGGATCGAGAGAGCGCGCATGTCCTTGACGGGCGATCTTCGATCCACTATGATTAAGGTAGATCATACTCAAAAAAGCGCCATCTGACCAAAACGACGCTTACTGTTTCTCCCTTATGCCAGAAAAACATTCGGAGGCCCGACCATGACCACACAATCCAACCATCTGGATATGGAACTATCGCCCGAGGAGGAGGAGATGATCGGGCTCTTGCAGGAGGCGCTGGAGCTGCCCAATCGGGAGGAGGTGGTGCGGCTGCTGGTGAAGCAGGCCGTCCAGCGCATCGCCATCACCTGCCCCTCGTGCGGGCATTATGCCCGGCTGACGGAGGAAGGCAAGGCCGAGTGCAAATCCTGTCTGTCGGTCATCAACCTGGCTGAGGACATCCTCTTCACGTCGGGGGAAGGCTCATGAGTCGGCGATTGGAACAAGCGACCTTGGGCGGGGGGTGTTTCTGGTGTCTGGAAGCCGCGTTCGATCAGGTGGCCGGGGTGGTCGAGGTGGTCTCCGGCTACGCGGGCGGGCATGTTCCTCACCCCACCTACGAGCAGGTGACCACGGGCCGCACGGGCCATGCGGAGGTGGTGCAGATCACGTTCGACCCCGCCATCATCTCCTATCGCGAGCTCCTGGACATCTTCTTCGCCATTCATGACCCCACCACGCCCAACCGCCAGGGCGCGGACGTGGGCCCGCAATACCGCTCCATCATCCTCTATCACGACGAAGCCCAGCGCCGCATCGCGGAGGAGACCATTCGCGAGCTGGAGGCTGCGGGCGCGTGGCCCGACCCCATCGTCACGGAAGTCGTCCCGCTGGAGGTCTTCTACCGGGCCGAGGACTATCACCAGAAGTATTTCCAACGCAATCCTTACGTTCCCTATTGCCAGTTGGTGGTTGCGCCCAAAGTGCGCAAAGTCCGGCAAACGTTCGCTTACAAGCTCAAATGAGCGGACGGCCGCAATGACGCGAATTCCATCATCCGCACCGCTGCCATTGCCCGCCCCCGCCGGGGGATAAATCCCACCGGCTACAAAACAGCGCCCGGGCGGGCTAGCCGGACTTCATCCGGCG
>CAZDCN010000335.1:0-3876 GCA_964503945.1 uncultured Caldilineales bacterium | reverse complement strand
GGCGGCAAGCTGTGGGCATGGTTCGGGCTTTTGGCGCTGGCGTCGCTGATCCTGGCCTTGGCCGGGCATCAGGGCGGCCGCATGGTCTATGAACTGGGCGTGGGCATGCTGTCCCGTTAGTCATTCACTAAGCTCACCCGTCAAACAATTTCATTCTACATTCCATGGAGATAATCCCTATGCCTCGATTCGGCGCGCATGTCAGCACCGCCGGCGGCGTCAGCAAGGCCTTTCAACGGGCCGAGGACGTCGGCTGTGACACCATGCAAATCTTCACCCGCAACAACAATCGTTGGGCCACGAAGCCCCTGGACCCCAAAGAAATCCAACGCTGGCACGAACGCTGGCAACAGAGCCCGGTGCGCCCTGTGGTCTCCCACGCCTCCTATCTCATCAACCTGGCCTCCTCCGACGACGCCCTCTGGGAGAAATCCATCGACGCGTTTGTCGACGAGCTGGAACGCGCGGAGGCCCTGGGGCTGCTGGGCGTGGTGCTCCATCCCGGCTCACCCAAGGAGGATGGCGAAGCCTACGGCATCCAACGCATCGCCCAGGCCCTGGACATCTGTCATCAACGCACGGCCGGATTCAAGACCCTGACCCTGCTGGAGACCACCGCGGGCACGGGCAAGCATCTGGGCTATCGTTTTGAGCAATTAGCCGCGATGCGGGCCGCAGTGGCTGCGCCCGACCGGGTCGCGGTCTGTTTCGACACCTGTCATGTCTTCGCCGCGGGCTACGAAATCCGCACCCCTGAAGGCTATGCTCAAACCATGGCCGAGTTCGACGCCGCCATCGGCCTGGACTTGCTCAAATGCTTCCATTTTAACGACAGCAAGTTCGATCTGGGCGCGCGTAAGGATCGTCATGAGCACATCGGCAAGGGCTTCATCGGGCTGGATGGCTTCCGAAACATCATCAACGACCCCCGCTTCGAGCACATTCCCATGATTTTGGAGACGCCCAAGAGCAAGGATATGCACGAGGACGTGGAAAACCTGGCCGTGCTGCGCAGTCTGGTGGAGCAGTAACCATGGCCCGGGCCAGGCTCGCGTTCAAGCTCAGCGATTACGAAGCCCCCGCGGGCGGCGAGCCCATCGTCGCCCGCCCCTTCTACGTTGGCGACGACCTGGTGGCCGTGCTGGTGACCCTGCAACCTCACGCCCGCGTGCCTGAACACAGCCACGCGCATCACGATGAGGTCTTCGATGTGATTCGGGGCGAGGGGGTGTTCTGGCTGGATGGGGAGGCCATCCCGTTTGGGCCTGGCATGACCATTGTCGTGCCCGCGGGGATGCGTCATGCCCTGCAGGCGGGTGACGAGCCATGGGTTTTACGGGAGACCGTGCATCGCCATGTCTACGCGCGCAAAGCCATCAAGCGGGCGCTGAAAAAGCAGTTGTCGCGCAAATAGCTTTGGCTTCGCTCGCGACAAGGTGTCAGCGGCCAGATGGACCGAAATCACAACATTCGTGAAACGTGAAAACGTGAGGAAATCACGCATCACGTTTTACGAGTTGCGGCCGTCCGCGCCAGCTCGGCCATAGCCTGCGCTCACACGCCTACACACCCACACGCCCTCACGCGCCTACGGATTCGCCCACTTCACCTGCGCGCCCGCGGGCGGCTGGAAGCCGGGCCCAAACCGGAATTTCGCCTGCCAGGGCTTGTAGCTGCTCTTCAGCACCTCGTCGATGATCAAATTGCCATCCTTATCCCACACCTTGCGCGGCACCCTGGCGTCGAGGCCCTCCACCGCCCAATCGAATTGCACCACCTTGCCTCGCGGCATGGTTGGGTCCTCGATGTAAAGGGGCGGGGGTGGCGGCTGGCGGTTGGAGTATTGCGGCTCGCCCACCTCCACTTTCCATCCGGGGTCTGTGCCGTAGAATTCGAAGGTGAGGACGCCCTGTTTCGTATTCACGATGGGCTTGATCAGGAGATACGCGCCCGTGGTGTTCTTGAATTTGAAATCGACATTGGGGGTGTAGACCGTGGCGTCGATGCCAGGCTTGCCGTAATAACTCACCACATAGCCGTGGGCCCAGCGCTCCACCGTGGGGAAGCCGCCGAAGAAAGAGGCTCGGAACACCGTCGTGCTCACCTGACAGACGCCGCCGCCCACGCCCACCGCGGTGCGGTCCCCCGCGATGATCAGAGAATCCTCGAAGCCATTGGCCGCGGTCACGTCACCCACATATTTGTTGAAGGAAAACACGCCGCCCGGCGGGATCACGACGCCTACAAACTTGGACGCGGCCACCTCGATGTTCTTCACCCGCGCCTTGCTGGACCCGGCGAAATTGGTCACGCCCCGGGCGACCAGCTCCTTGATGCCGAAGTTGGGCGCATCCTCCGAGGCCACCGCGGGCTTGAGCAGCCTGACCGGCAGCTCGATCTGCTTCTCGCCCGATACAATCGCACTTTCAATCGCGTCCACCGTCGCATCCACATCCAGTTCGTAGCCGTTGGCGCTGGGAGAAAGCTCGATGAGTTGCCCACGCTTGGGATCAAAATCGAAGCGAGCGTCCAGAGGCGGGCGATAGACCTGTTTGGCCCAGTCCTCGACGATGGAACGGAGCGCCTCGGTGTCCACCTCAGGCTGCACCTGGCCCACCTGCTCATCATCATTCACCCAGGTCACCAGTGTGGCCAACGTGGCGGGGTCCAATGAAAATTGAAATTCGCCGCGAGGGTCGGTCAGGAGGATGGGTTGGCTGAGGGCTTCTTCGATGGTCTTCTTGCTATCGAGGGGGATTGTGCCTGCGGCGGGGATTTTCTGCACCCTGACATCGACGATGCCCCCCATGCCGTTCTCCAGCCGGCGGATCACAGCGTCCACCGTGGCTGCCGTATCCACCACCTGGCCCGGCTGCGAAGAGGTGATGACCACCTGCAAATCGCTCAACGACACCCGGGATTCGGTCACGGCGCGATTCAGGGCCGCGGTCAACTCCCGAACGGTTTGCTCCACCCGGCCCGGATTGACGGTGATGGCGGGTTCCAGCACGACCCCGCGCCAGAACGCCCGCCATTGTGCGCTCAGATTTTCGGTCATGGAGCCGCTGCGTCCCAGCGCGAACGCCTGGTTCAAACTCTCATCCACCACCACCGTTACGCCCAGGCTCTCGGGGTTCAATGACCAGATCTGATCCCCATAGCGCAGGGCCACCGGCGGCGGCGCGTATGTCAGGGCCGCCTGGTCCAGGGCCTGACGGGCTTCATCTCGCGTCATGCCGCTGAGATCCACGCCCATGATCTGCACGCCCGGATAGATTTTGTCTCGATATGTCCATTCGAACCGCACCAGCAGAAAGGCCAGCACCAGCGCGGGGATCAACACCCAGAGCAGAATCAGCGTCACCAACGATGCCGTCTTGGCGTCTGAATGCGTTTGGGTAGCGTGGATGGGGGAGGGAAAGCTTTCCGAATGTTGCATGATAACCTGGCAGGGGGAGTGATGGGGGAATAGTCACAGTCTAACATAACGAGATAGGCAAGGCAAGCAATCGTCCCTGCCGTTTTCTTTAATCGTCCATGAGAAAAACAAGTGGCCAGGCCCCCTGCCACGCAATTTCACCGTCATGGGCCATTTCCCCCAGTTCGTTGGCCGTCACCGCAGCAGAAGCTCCGGGCGGACTCGTTAAGCAATCACCCTTTTCAGATTTGCGCGATGCATCTATTTCCCAAGAGGGTTTGGAAAGGTTTTTCTTCCAGTGGTACAATCAAGGTCCGACCTGTAATCAAGCCCCCATTTCCTTACTCAAAGGAGAGCGACAGTGGAACTCAACGGCAGCTATACTTTTGATGCGCCTCGAGAGGTCATCTGGCAGGCGCTGATGGACCCTGAAGTGCTGGCATCCATCCTCCCCGGCG
>CAZDCN010000334.1:0-3883 GCA_964503945.1 uncultured Caldilineales bacterium | reverse complement strand
ACGCATTACGCAGTACGGAATACGCATCCCATTTTCATCCGTATCGGCGGGCCGCGGCCCGTGAAACCTGCTTCCCAATTAGATTATCACACCCGACCGCGGGTTACGAAACCCCCGCCCTCACACACCCCCACGCGCTTACCCTCCTCCCACCGTCACCGCGCCGATGACCGGCTCCGCGCCCAGGCCGTTCGCGGCGCCCGTCGCGGCCAGGGTCTCCTCATCGTAGAGCACCACCGAAAGGCGATACTCGCCCGGCTGCGCCGGCGCGGTCAGCAGATAGACGTTGCGCGCGTCTTCGCCCGGCGACCAGGCCGTGGTGCGGAGATGTCGGTTGCTGAGCAGCAGCCGGTCATCCTGGGCCAGGGTCGCGCCCGACGCGTCCTTCAGGCGCAGGGAGACCTTGTAGGCGCGGTCGGTGGGCTGTTCCACCCGCCAGCGCAGCGCGACCAGAATGCGCGCGCCCGCGGCCACCGGCTGCGTCCGGCCAAACCAATCGCCCGAGACCAGGGTCACGCCCGGCTCGAAGGGGATGTTCAGGGAGATGGGGTGGCGGGGGAGTTGAAACCCGGTGGGGGGGTGCATCTGCCAGACGATGACGGTGTATCCGCGAAAATGCTGTTCGTCGATGCGCCGGCCGTAGGCGTCCAGCAGCGCCGTAACCGCGCCCCGGGGGTCCATGTCCGATTCGTACCAGGTGACCCAGAAAACCCGCTGCGCCCCACCGGCCAGCTGGGTCAAACGCTGGTCGATGCGGTCGATGTCCACGAACAGGTATTGGGCCGGGGCCATATCCGCGGGCTCCTCGGGCGGGAAGCCGTTGAAATCGTTGTTCCACCGGGGCCAGTAGAAGCCAAAGGGATAACGCTGGTCCACCAGGATGATGTCCTCGGGCGTGGCCCGGGCGTGGAGATAACGCACGACGCCCGTCATGTCCTCCCGAAAATGGGCGGGATCGTAGAGATCGGCCCGGAGGGAGGGGGCGGTCAGGCCCAGCAGGATGACCAGCGCCAGCCAGGGCAGAGGCCGGGCCAGCCGCCGCCACCCCAGCAACGCCCATCCCCCCAGCGCCCACAGGGCCGGCAGGATGAAGCTGATGTAGCGGGGATTGAACGCGGACCGGGCGATGAGGATGAGATAGAAGATGGTCAGGCCGCCGAACAGCCAGGTCATCAATAGCGTCCAATGGCCGATGTCCAAGGTCCCATGTCGTTGCTCATCGGTTTTCTGCTGCCTGTCGCCCGTTGTCAGCCACAACAAAGCCCCGGCGATGACCAGGCCGCCCCACAACCCCTTGCCCCACGCCCAAACCTTTTCGGGGACGAATTCGCCCAGGGTAAAGGCCCGATAGAGTTGGGAGAGATATTCGCCCAGGGAGGGCAGCGTGAGGTTGGGGTTCTTGTAGCCCGGGATCTGACGCAGGGCAATGGGCGTGACGGGCGCGAACAGGAGCGCGACCACCGCACCTACGCCGATCAGGGTCAGCCATCGCCGTCGCCGATCCGGGCCTTTCAGCGCCCAGACCCCCAGCCATCCCCCCCACGCCATCAGGATGAAGACCGCGCTGTAATGGGTGAGCAGCGCGGCCGCGGCCAGGGCCGCGAACAGCAGCCAACGACGCCCAGGTGCGTCACACCTCAGCGCTCGTTGCAACGCCAGCATCCCCGCGGCCAGGAGCGCCCACGTCATCGTGTACATGCGGGTCTCCTGGGCTTCGGCCAGGCCGTAGGGCGCGAAGGCCGCCAGCATCAACGCCAGGGTCCCCGCGGGCCAGCCCAGGCCGGGCGCGAGCCTGCGCCCGAGCTGATAGGTCAGCGCCACGGTCAGCAGCCCGAACCAGACGCTGAGAAAGCGGGTGGCGAAGGGGGATGCCCCCGCCAGGCGCGTCCAGGCGTGGAGCGTGTAGAAGTAGAGAGGCGGGTGGATGTCCAGCTCGGGCGCGGTTGCGACCTCGCCCAGCGGGCGGGTGGCCACGTCGATGTTGCGGGCCTCATCCCACCAGATGTCCTGATAGTCCAGACGGTGGAGCCGCAGCCCCAACGCCGCCCACAGCACCAGTATCAGAACGCCCCAGCGCCACCAGGGAACGCGAACAGGCTTGGCGGTCATGGTCGGGGGATGTAGCGTTGTGCGCTCGCGTCGTAGTCGAAGATTTGATGGGGCGTGAATTCGAGGAGATCATCCCAGGCCGTCCGTCGCCAGCGCCCCAGCACCGCGATGGGCGCGCCCTCCTCGCCCGGCGGCGCATCAATTCCCAAACTGTCCCCTCCTCCCTGACCGTTCACCGTGTAAAGCAGGATGGGCGTTTCGTTCTGGATCAACAGCTCCGTCTGCGGAGACAGCCACAGCGGGTAAAAGCGCGCCTTCGGATCCCCGAGGGGGGCGAGCAGCCAGGCGGCATCCAGGCGTTGGGCGTCGGTTTCCTGCGATTCCGGCGCGCCCAAAGCCGCCTGTTCCGCCCCGAGCCATCGCGGGGCCAGGGCGTTTTCGGGGAGGATGGCAATGTAGGCGTGGGCCGCGGCCTCGCTGGGATCGACATGGGTGATGACGACGGCGGTTTCATCCTCGCGGCGGATTTCCGCCGGGCCTTGCACAAAGAGGAACCCCTCCGCATCCTCCAGGCCCGGGATGGGGATCACCGCCACGGGCGCGGCGATGACGGTGGAGTCAGGGAGTGCGGGCGTGTTGAGGGGTGAGGTCGCGGGAAACGCGGCCGCGGTGATGGGGGTGGCCGGCGCGGGTGCGGCTGTGGCGGTCGGGCCAGGCAGGGGACGGGTCGTGGGGGTGAGCGCGGGCGTGTTGGTGACCAATTGGGCCACGGGCGCGGGCGGGGTCGCGGGCGGCTGGGGGCGGCCATACGTCCAGAAAAGGAAGCCGCCCAGGATGAAGACCCCCGCGAACAGGGCCAGCCAGGGCAGGATGGAACGGGATCGGCGTTGTTTTCCGCCCACCAGTTGGATGAGCACGAAGGTGACGTTGTCGGGCGCTCCCCGCTCCAACGCCAGCGCCAGCAGGTTCTCCGCGGCCTCATCCAGGGGATAGGATTTGAGAAGCCCGCGCATTTCCTTGTCGCTCACCAGGTTGCTGAGCCCATCCGAGCACAACAGCATGATGTCGCCCGGAAGGGCATCCCGCCGGAAGAAGTCGGGCGTCACCCGGTCTTCGTTCCCCAGCGAGCGGGTGATGACGTTGCGCAGGGGATGATGCGCGGCCTGCGCTTGGGTGAGCACGCCGCTGCGGGCCTGTTCCGCCACCCAGGAATGGTCCTGGGTTACCTGTTCGATGCGCCCCTCCCGAAACAGATAGCCCCGGCTGTCGCCCACGTTGGCGATGAGCCAGCCCTCCTCGGGCCGGTAGAGGGCAGCCACCAGGGTCGTGCCCATGCCCGCCATCTCGGGATGCGCGTTCGCCTCCTCCTGGATGGCCCGATTCGCCGCGGCGATGGCCGCTTCCAGGTTGGCGCGCGGGTTTTGCCAGGGCGCGGTGTAATAGGTTTTGAACAAGGTCTCAATGGCCAACTGGCTGGCCACTTCCCCCGCGGCGTGCCCGCCCATGCCATCGGCCACCGCGAACAGATGCCCCCGCTCCTGCATGTCCCCGTCGGTCAGCGCCAATTTCTTGCGCCATTCCGGCGCGACGCCCAGCGCGTCCTGGTTGTTGGCGCGCACCTTGCCGGGGTCTGAGCGCTTCTGGATGGAATAGAGGATGTGCATGGAGCCAAGTATACCATAAACGTTGGGATTTCCCCCTGGCTGTGGTACGATCTTGGGGAATGGCCAATGGTCCATGGTGAACGCAATAGGCAACTTGTTGTGGTTTGCCCGTCACCACCCGGAGCTGAAGCTCCGGGCTACGAAACAACGCCGGGTGAACCCGGCTTTGG
>CAZDCN010000333.1:0-3883 GCA_964503945.1 uncultured Caldilineales bacterium | reverse complement strand
AATTCGGCGAGGACAAGGTGATGGCCTTCTACCGGGCCTATTCGCAGGTTCCCGACGCGGAGCTGGCGGAGAAATTCACCGGCATGTTCGCGGGCCTGCTGGCCGACTCCCACATGAGCCAGATGGCGCAGGAGAAGACGCCCGGGTTCGTGCAACAATACTTCGGCCTGAGCCTGGAAGACCTGGACGCGGCGGTGAAGGCGTGGCTGGCGGCAATGCCATGAGCACGGCGCTTTGCGGCGTTACCTGGGTTCCGCCTTCATCGACGCGACGCCTACCAGATCTCTTGGTTTCCCGGTTTACCTGAAGTGAACAACGTCGGCGGCGCGTTCCCCGGCGGATGACACATCCGCCTGGGAGCCTACATTCCTAGCTTTTTCCCTTTGCGTCTCTGCGTCTTGGCGTGAGGCATCTATTTTCGAAACAATCATTGTCTCAAAAGGCATGTGTGCGATGAAGATTTTTCTCACCGGCGGCGACGGTTTCATCGGCCGTCATCTCCTTCCCGCGTTAGTTTCCAGTGGACACGAAGTGACGGCGTTAGCAGGGGAGCCAGGCTCCCCTCAGGCGTTACGCGCATTGGGGGCGACGCGTCTCGTGGAGGGGCGATTGGAGCGCCCGGAAGCCTGGTTGACGCAAATCGCCGGACATGATGCGATGATTCATCTGGCGGGGCCGGTCACGGTGTGGGGGACGTGGTCGCTGTTTGAGCAGACGATGGTTCGGGCCACCCAGGCTGTGCACGACGCTTGTCTCCGCTTTGACGTTCCCCGCTTCATCTA
The DNA here is from genome assembly GCA_964503945.1 of uncultured Caldilineales bacterium. Lineage (GTDB taxonomy): Bacteria > Chloroflexota > Anaerolineae > J102 > J102 > M2005. The sequence continues at coordinate 3,101 of CAZDCN010000333.1, read as the reverse complement.
CACCAGTTCGGAAACAGTGCATTGGGGACGGGATGTGCGCAGCTTGATAGACATCGATGAGACAGCGCCTTTTTCGTTGCAGCCCTATGCCCACTACAGCCGGGCCAAGCAATTGGCGGAACGTTATCTCCAGGCGGCGCCGGGGCCCCACACGATCATCTTGCGCCTTCCGTTTGTGTGGGGACCGGGCTCGAAATTTCTGGACGTGTTGATCCGACAGGTGCAACGGGGTCAATTCATGTGGGTGGGGGAGGCGGAGATGCCGCTGGAAAGCGTGCATGTGGCCAATGTCACAGCGGGAATTCTGGCTGCTCTGGAGCAGGGGCGTTCAGGACAGGCCTATTTTCTTACCGACGACCATCCTTATCAATTGCATGCCTTCATGGCCGCGATAATTCAAGCGTTGGGATTGCCCCTGCCCAAGCGGCGCGCGCCCATGCGTCCGCTGGCCTGGGCGGTGATGGGCGCAGAGATGGCGTGGAAGGGATTGCGTCTGCCCGGATCGCCATTTCCGATGACCCGCTTCGAGTTGGCTTTCTTTACGCTTCCCCGGCGCTACCGCATCCATCGCGCCCGTCAGGAATTGGATTTTGCGCCGGTGATTTCATGGGAAGAGGGGTTGTCAACATTACGGGAGCAACACAATCTGTTCCGCGCCCGCCAGTTTGAGGGAGCGGCGTAATTCGGGAGAAGGGTTTATTCCGGGGATGGGCAGCACCCAGGGGCGGTGGTCGGGATCGCGCGCCCGGGCCTCCGCGCGCAGGGCCTCCACCCGATCCCAGGGGATGGGGTCGGGCGTGAGCGCGACCAGCAGGGGGGCCGCCTGCGCCGTCTGGGTGAAGCCATAACGTTGGACCCAGTCCCGCACGTGCACCTGGCCCGGCGCGGTGGCCTGCTCCAGCGCGGCGAAGGTGAGAAACGCCCGCGGAAAGCGCGGGGCCAGAAGCCGGGTGGCCACGCCCGCGTCGCCCATGGCAATGGCGATGGCCGGACCGCGGGCCCGGGCCAGCCATTGCAGCGGCGGCAGGACGTCCGCCGCGGCGTGGGCCATGCCCACCTGCTTCACCACCTCCACGCCCAGCGCCCGCATTCGCAACTCCGCCCCCTGCCAGTCCCTCAACATCCCTTGGAAATCGTGGCGAGAGGCGATGACGCGGCCGGCGCGGGCCAGCTCCGGATGCGCCTCCAGCGTCTTCATCTCCACATCCACCCAATGCTCCGTGGCAAGGGCCGCTTTCAAAATCGCCAGCCGCTCCGCCTCCGTCCCCTGGAACCGTCCTCCTTCCCACGCGGGACGGCAGGTGAAGATGGCAGGGAGAGGAGTCTCCCGGGCCAGACGGGCCACGTCCACCCGCGCCATCAAATCCAGCCGATATTCGACCAGCGTCACCTCAGACGGCAAGGACGCGGCCTTGTCCAACGCCTCGGCCGCGTCGGCAGCGACAATCGCAACGGCGAGATGGGTGTTCATGCAATACGCCTCCGGTCGGCCCCGCAAATCCCCCACGCTCCACTGCACCAATGACACGGAGAACGCGGAACTACCCGGACAGGTTCATGCTATCCCGGCATCTCCGGCGAATCTGCGCCATGGGCGCGTGACACGCCATCAAGCCGTTAGCTGGCCTGCGGGGTGTTGTTCGTCGAATCCGAGGACGCCTTCTCGTCCTTTTCCTCGATGCTGGCGGCCTGGCGAAATTCGCGAATGCCCTCGCCCATCGAGCGGAAAACGTCGGGCAATTTGCCGGCGCCGAAGATAAGCAGGACGATGACCAGAATCAGACCGAGTTCGAGAGGTCCAAGGTTCATAATTGTTGTCTCCGAATGAGGTTAAGGGTTGATGGGAATTTCATTATAGCACTCCGCCTATGAAAAAGCAATTACTCCATCATTTTCACGGCCAGAAGCCCCATCAGCCCGATGACGATGTTGTAGGCGGCGTGGAGGATCATGGCTGTGGTGGTGTTGCGGCGAACCCGCACCCAGCCCAGAAGCAAGCCCAGCACAAACACCACCAGCGTCGCCGGGCTGATGACATATTGGCTGTGGGTGAAAGCGAACAGCAGCGCAGTGACGAAGATGCCGAATCGGGGTTGGAGCGCGCCGCGGAACACCAGCTCTTCGCCCAAGGCCGCGGCCAGGCCCAACGAAAGGACGCCCGGAAGGGAGGTCAGCAATGGCCCGAGCATCTCCTCGGTCAGCTTTTCGATGTCCGCGTCCAGCCCCAGCCCCAACTGTTCCAGCAGCAGGCCCGCGGGGATGAGCAGGAGGAACATGCCGAATCCCAGGCTTACGCTCACAACGATATCCTGTCCGCTGGGCCAAACCAATCCCAACCGTTTCAGAACGCTGCGCCACCCCCGCCGCGACAGCCAGCCCACGCCCACGAACGCCATGAGCGCCAGGGCAATGTCCTGAGCCCAGAGGAATCCTATCATCTGGGACGCGGTGGCCTGGCTTTGGGACGCAGCCGAATCCTCCATCATCCCCAAAATCGTATCGACTCCGATGCCCAGCATCAGCCAGAGATTGACGAAGATCAGCACGCTGTAACTGAGCGCGACCGCGTGAACCATGCTGTTTGGGGAGATGGAAAGCGCGCGGGCCAGCAGTCTGCGCGTGGCCGGGACCAGCGTCAGCAATCCCACGGCGGCCAGAACCATCAGCCCCGCGCCCAGCCGGGGGAAGGATTGCATCAGCGCCGCCATGGCGGCCGGGTCCGCGCCCTGGGCGCGATAGAGCTCCTCCATGACCGCGGGGTCTGCGTAGCGGTTGTAGGCTACGCCCAAGAGCAAAATCGCCAATGCTGCAACCAGCAGGCTCGCCCACATCCCGACCAGCAACACATAAACCAACGCGGCCACACCCCCTCGGGGCGGCGTCATGGCCCGGCGTTGGTCCGCGATGTTCGCCAGCCACAGCAAAAAGATGAAGGGGAGGAAGAGAATGAAAATGAAGATGAATTCCATGGGAAGTTGTTGAGGGTGCGTTTGAGCGATGGCCTGTCGATATGGATGAAAATGGGATGCGTATTCCGTACTGCGTCATGCGTATCGCCCATCAGTTTAACGCAATACGCAATACGTCCCTTACAGCCTCGG
>CAZDCN010000332.1:0-3891 GCA_964503945.1 uncultured Caldilineales bacterium | reverse complement strand
TAGACTGTTCTGTAAATAGACGTCTCTCGCCAAGCCGCAGAGTCGCAAAGGAAGGAAGAAGCAAAGAATACCTTGGCGTTTTTGGCGTCTTTGCGTGAGATTTTCATCGGGATCGGCGGGCAGCCGCCCGTGTCGCCTGTTCCGTAAATGGATTTGGAGAACATTGATAACGCTGATTGAAGAGAACTCCCTCAGACCGCTATCATCATGACCCAGCTCGTTCATCTCCTCATCGACCCCCTGGCCTACCCCTTTATGATCCGCGGGCTGTTGGCCGCAATCTTGGTTGGGATCGTGTGCGCGACCGTGGGCGTGTATATCGTCCTGCGGGGCATGGCCTTCTTCGGCGACGCCCTGGCCCACGCCATCCTGCCGGGCGTGGCCGTGGGCTACCTGGTCGGTGGCGGGAATCAGACGATCCTGTTCTGGTTCGCCCTGGTTACCGCCATGATCACGGCCATCGGCATTGGCGTGATCAGCAAGGGCGCGGCTTTGAAGGAAGACACCTCCATTGGCATTGTCTTCGCCGGGATGTTCGCCCTGGGCATCGCGCTCATCTCCACGGTGAGAGGCTATGCGGTGGACTTGGCCCATTTCCTTTTCGGCAATGTGCTGGGCGTCTCCAGCCAGGATTTGTGGCTGATCTTCATCTTCGGCGCCATCGTCCTTCTCACCATCATCCTGTTCTACAAGGAATTTCTGGTTATCTCCTTTGATCCCGTGCTGGCCGCCACCCTGCGCATCCCTGCTGATTTTCTGAACTACCTGTTGTTCGTGCTGCTGGCCATCACCATCGTTGTGTCGTTGCAGACGGTGGGGGTGGCCCTGATGCTGGCCATGCTGGTGACGCCGCCCGCGACCGCGTATCTCCTCACCCGCCGCCTGCCCGCCATGATGGTCACGTCTGCGGCCATTGGCGCATTCTCGGGCGTGGTGGGGCTCTATCTTTCCTATTATGTGAGCGTGGCTTCGGGCGCGGCCATCGTGCTGGTCAGCACCGCCATCTTTTTGCTGGTGGCGATGTTCGCACCGCAGCGTGGCTGGCTTTGGCGGCGACTCGCCCATGGACATTCGTTCCCTTCCCAACCCTCGAAATCCCGACAATGACCTTCTTCCTTCTCAAAATCCTGCTTCCCCGGGTGGCCCCTTGGGTGTGGCGGCTGGTCCGGGCCCGCGCAGACCGCAGCGATTCAGCCCATGCTGATATCAAGTTTTTGCTCCCCGCTCCCCGCACGCCCCGGATACCGGTGCGCGGGATCGTGCGGGCTTTTCTCAGCATCTACTTCGTAGCCACCGCGCTGGCCAGCCTCATCCTCCACCTCCATCCCCAGCGGGGCGTCACCAGCCTCCTCATCTGGGGGCCGAAAGTTCTTGCCGCCACCTTCACCCCCTTGCTCATGCTGGCGAATATCGTCAGCATGACGCTGGGATTGCTTCGCCGCAACTGGCTGTGGACCGCGGTTGGGGCTATGGGCTCCCTGCTCAGCGGCCATTACATCTACCAAATCCAGAAGGCGTCACCCGGCTTCCATCGCTATTTCGGGGATGATTGGGAGGAGCGCGTGCCGCCCGATCTGAAGCCCGGCATCCTGCCTCGACGCTGGAGCATGTTGTTGCGGGCGCCCGCGGATGTGCCGCGGGAATTCGATGTGGTCGTCGGCAAGAGCCCAGCCACGGGGAAAAACATCCTGGCGAACATCTGGCTGCCGCCCGAAGGCGTCGCGCCCAACCGCGCAGCGCTCATTTACGTCCATGGCGGAGCCTGGGTCTATGGCGACAAGGACAACACTCGGCGCCCCACCTTCCGTCACGCCGCGGCTCAGGGCTATCTCGTGCTCGATGTCGCCTACACCCTCTGGCCCGAAAGCGACATCCCCGACATGGTGAAAGAGGTGAAGATGGCCGTGCTCTGGCTCAAAGCGCACGCGGATCGCTATCACATCGACCCCGAACGCATCACCCTGGTGGGCGCATCCGCGGGCGCGCACCTGGCCCTGCTGGCCGCATACGCCATCGGGCAGCCCGCGTTTCAGCCGCCCCATGCGCCCGCGGACGCGGATGAGAGGGTGCGGGCCGTTGTCGCCTACTATCCGCCGGTGGATTTTCGAGCCATGTATGAAGACCTGGAAGAGCAGTTCAGCGGCATGATCTACAACCGCCGCGCCATCTCTGTGGCCAATCGGGCCTTGAATGCGCTGAAGAAGATCGGCTATGTGCCCAAGTCCTACCGCCTGGGCGACGATCTTAACATCATCCGTCAGATGCTGGGCGGATCGCCCGACCAGGTCCCCGAGGTCTACGACCTCCTCTCCCCCTTCACCTACATTTCCCCCCACAATCCTCCCACCCTGTTCTTCCAGGGCGCCGATGACTTCTTCCGTTTCGCGCCCCCTTTGCGTCGTCTGCATCGCCAACTGCAACGGGCGGGCGCCATTTCCATTTACGTGGAATTCCCCTACACGCCCCACGGCTTCGACCTCTTCCTCCCTCAGATTTCACCCGTTGCCCTGCGTTCCATCCTCGAACTGGACCGCTTTCTCTATCTGGTCAACTCTCAACATTCCATCTCATGAAACTAATCAGCCTGGTTATCGCTGTTCTTACGTTCGTTCTCTATTTTCGACCTCGTAGCGCGGCCGGGGCCATCCTCTTCTGGACGCCCAAGCTCATCAGCGGCGCGTTCGCGCCCATTCAGGCCGTCATCGGCGCACTGGTCGCACTCTACGGTCTCCTCCGGCGAGACTGGCTGCTGGCGGGAACGGGCGCGGCCGAGGCCGCGCTCAACGCCGCTCACGTCGATGCGGTGACCCAAGATCGCACGGACCAGTACGACGCCCTGTTCGGGCCCGGCTGGCGCGATGCCATCCCGCCCCCATTGCAACAGCATATGTTGCCTGCTTCCTGGCGGCCCCTTTTCCTGCCGCCCGAGGATGTGATCTGGCAGCGGGATTTGATCGTGGGGGAGAAGTTCGAGGGCGGGCCGCTGTTGGCGGACCTGTGGCAGCCCAAACCGGGCCAGTGGCGCAGCGGCCTCGCCATCATTTACACCCACGGCGGAGCCTGGCGCTATGGCAACAAAGACATGATGACCCGGCCTCAGTTCAAACATCTTGCCCGCCAGGGCCACGTGATTTTGGACATCGATTATTCCATCAGCGAGGATACGCCCATCGAGGAGATGGTGCGGGAGACGAAACAGGCCCTGTTGTGGATGAAGCAACACGCCGGGAATTATGGCGTCGATCCCGACAAAATCGTGCTCATGGGCGGCTCCGCCGGCGCGCATCTCGCCTTGCTCACCGCCTACACGCCCGGCCATCCCGCCTTCCAGCCCCGCCATGTTGCGGGCGATGAAAGCGTCCGAGGCGTCATCGCCTATTATCCCCCTGTCGATTTCCATCAGCTCTATCAGAACCACGTGAAACAGGCCCACGTGGATGCCGACAACCCTCTCCTGGCGCCCCTGGCCTGGCTCATGTATCTATTGCTCAAGTGGCTGGGTTTTGCCGACGATTTCTCCCAGCTTTCTGCGGAGAACAATTTTCTCACCCGACTGCTGGGGGGAACCCTCCAACGCATGCCCGACCGCTACCGCCTCCTCTCACCCATCAACCACATCGCTCCCACCAGCCCCGCCACCCTCATCCTCATCGGCCGGGATGACTTTTTCCGCTTCTATCCCGGCGCCAAGGCGCTGCACTTCAAGCTGCAAAGCGTGGGCGCGCCCTCGGCCCTTATCGATTTCCCCCACACCGATCACGCCTTCGACCTCGTTCTACCCCAGCTCTCTCCCTCGGCCCAGGCCGCCATCTACCACATCGAACGCTTCCTCGCGGGCCTGCTTCGTAAATAACCCACGGATAGGGAGAACCACAGATAGAAGACACAAAT
>CAZDCN010000331.1:0-3891 GCA_964503945.1 uncultured Caldilineales bacterium | reverse complement strand
GGCTCGATGTGATCCCCGCGCACGGGCTGGCCGTCCGCAGTGCGCCCGAGGATCAATTCCTCGCGGGTCACCCAGCGATTCAAGGGGCAAAGGCGGATGGGAGGCAGGTTGCGGGCGTGGAAGAAGGTGAAGTGATAGGCAGTCAGCGCGCCGAAAGAGGGCGAAAGCCGCTTGCCGCCCTCGAATTCGGCCAGAAACGCCAGCTCGAAATCTCCGGCTTCGTGACGGACCTGATAGCACAGCTCCTCTTCCAGCTCCCGACTGGCGGTCTGTTCGATGGGCTCCCGCCATCCCCTGTCTTCCCGCTGGCGCCCGCCGATGATTTGATACTGCCCTGCCCGTTCATCCCACTGCACGAGAAACGATGGCGGCTCGCCCGGCCGCACGATGAGCGCCTCGGCCACGCCCGTATGGCGGATGGCGGGCGCATCGGGAAAACGCCTGAGCCGCTCCTGCTCCAGCAGAAAGACGAGGCTGGAGCCGTGCTGCAGACCCTCGCCCGCTCGGGCGCCATGCTCCTCCGACCAGTCCTCGATAACCTGGCCGGGCGATTCCAGCCACGCGGCCAGGCTGTGCAGGAAGTAGTAAGCAGGTTGGGACGCGGCGCGAATGCCCGCATGGCTCAGTTCCACCGCGCCCCAATTCTCCAGCACGATGGCCAGCCCCCCGCCCACCTCCTTGCCGTGAGGCAGCGATTCCGGCGGTTGGGGGGCGTGGCGGGACTGCGGTATGGCTCGCAGCCAGGCGGCGACGGCCCGGCGATGTGCATCCATGAACGGCCTCCCGTCTCGGGTTAACTTAGCCCTGGAGCTTCTCCAGCAGCATGCGGGGGAAGAGAGCGTAGACGCCCGTGGCGTCCACCACCTCATCCAGGGGCACCTGCTCCTGGACGGTGTGGGCGTAGATTTCATCCCCCGGGCCAAAGCCGATGCTGGGGATGCCGGCCTTGCCCGCCCAGTAGATGCCGTTGGTGGAGAAATTCCACTTGCCCGTGTTCACCGGATGGCCCAGATAAGCGCTGGCCGCGGCCACGCCCGCCTGCACGATGGGGGCATCCTCGGGCAGCGCCCAGGCCGGGAAGTACTTCTCCACCTCGAAGACGAAACCAGTGTAGCTTTCATCCCGATATTGCAGGATGCTCACCTCGAAATCCTTTTCCTGCCCCTCGGGGATGAGCGCAGCCACCTGGGCCACGGCCTCCTCTTTATCTTCGCCAAAGGTCATGCGGCGATCGATGAAGATGGCAGCCTCATCGGGCACGGCGTTGATGCTGGGCGTCTTGACATGCATATCGGTCACCGTGATCTTCCCATGCCCCAGGAAGGGATCATCCCCCAATTGAGGCTCCATATCGCGAATGCCGGCGATAACGGGCAGCATTTTGTAGATGGCGTTGTCGCCCAGATGATTGCTGGCCGCGTGGGCGCTGCGCCCCTTGGCCACCACCTGCATCTCCACCCGGCCTTTGTGACCCCGATAAACTTGCATTTTGGTGGGTTCGCCGATGACCACATAGTCGGGACGGATGCCCTCCACCTCCACGAACACGTTGGGCGCGATGCCGTCGCACCACTCCTCCATATTGCCGAAGTAGTAAGCAGTCCAGCCATCCAGCAGGCCCAGGTCTCGAGCGATGGCCAGGCCATACACCATCCCCGGCGTGGAGCCCTTTTCGTCGCAAGCGCCGCGGGCGAAGAGGATGCCATCCTCCACCTTGCCGATAAAGGGGTCCCATGCCCAGGCGTCGGGATCGCCAACGCCCACCGTGTCGATGTGGCTGTCATACACCAGCGTCCGGGACCCATCGCCGATGCGGCCTATGATGTTGCCCTGCACATCGAAACGCACCTCGTCGAATCCCAGCTTACGCATCTCCTGGGCGATGCGTTCGCCCACCGGGCCGATTTGGCTGTCGTAGGAGGGAATGGCGACGATGTCGCGCAGAAATTGAATGATGTCGTCGCGAGCGGCGTTCACCCGCTCGCGCACCGGTTGGGTGATGTCCATGATTACCTCATGATGGAAGAACGTGGAATGGATGGGGCGATGCATTGGCTTATTTGCGCCGACGGATCAGCCGAAAACGAATCCGGTCATCCCGAAACCAGGATGTCGCCCGGAGGATGGGGGCATTGTCTGAGTCGTAGCCGATTTCGGTCAGGGCCAGCAAGGGCGCGCCCGCGGCGATGGCCAGGGTGCGCGCCAAAGACGCATCCGCGACCGTGGGGATGAGCTCCGATAGGTAATAGGCCAGCCGGTGGCGACTGCATTGCTCCAGAAATTCGTAAATGGGGAGCCGGGCCTGATCGGGCGTGGGTTGGCAATGCAACAGGGAGAGGGGGACGATGTTGCGGGTGAAGATGGCGGGCGTGTCGTCTTCCAGGAACAGCTTTTCCATGACCAGCGCCTCCACGCCCGCGTCCCGCCCCAATTGCCGGGCGGCATGGTCATCCAAGGGCGCGGTCTTCACCCCCAACACTTGCACCGAGGGCGCGTAGCCGTGGGCCCGCAGCATCTCCTCATAGGACCAAATCTCATCCAAGCGCGAGCGCACCTGCAGCCCCGCGGGATGAACAAACGTGCCCGCTCCTTGCTTGCGGATGATCACCCCCTCGTTTTCCAGCTTGCTCAGCGCGTCTCGCACCGTGGTGCGGCTGACTCCCAAGGCTTGCGCCAGTTCCGTCTCCGAAGGAATGCGTCCATCCTGAAACGCGTTGTTCAGAATACGCTCCTTGATGTAGAGTCGGGTCTGTTCGGTGAGGGAGGGGCTGCGCTTGAACATGATGTGATAGGCTGGTTGTATGGTTGTATGACAAATTTTAATGGACTTTTCACCCCCTGTCAACATGGCCAAAGGGTTTGAACGGCGGCGTCGGCGACTTTGTATCACCTCTTCGCTTTGTGATACATTCAGGCGAATCATCCTTCATTTGTGATCCACACAGGAGCATGTCATGAACCTGCATCAACCCCATGCGCAACTCTACATCCCCGACGACCTGCCCGAGCCCGAGGCCCTGGCCCGCACCACCCATCTCGCCATCGCCGCCCATCAGGACGACATCGAGATCATGGCTATCCATGGCATTCTCGAAACCTACGGTCAGCCCGACGCTTGGTTCACCGGCGTGGTCATGACCAACGGCGCGGGCAGCCCCCGCGCGGGCGTCTATGGCGCTTACACCGACGAACAGATGCGTCAGGTGCGGGCGCGTGAGCAGAAAAAAGCCGCGTTCGTGGGCGATTACGCCGCCCAATTTCTGCTGGATTATCCCAGCGTCCAGGTGAAGGACCCGGACAACCTCGCGCCCGTGGAGGACCTCATCGCCATCCTGCAGGCCACCCGACCCGAAATCGTCTACACCCACAACCCCACAGACAAGCACGACTCCCACATCGGCGTGCTCGCCAAGACCCTGACCGCCATCCGTCGCCTGCCCCCGTCCCAACGCCCGCGCAAGCTCTACGGCTGCGAGGTGTGGCGCGATCTCGACTGGATGCTGGATGAGGACAAGGTGGCGCTGGACGTCTCCCGCTATGAGAACTTGCAAACCGCGCTCATCGCCCTGTTCGATTCCCAGATCAGCGGCGGCAAGCGCTACGATCTGGCCATTATGGGCCGTCGCCGGGCCAACGCCACCTTCTACGCCTCCCACGCCACCGACATGGCCGAGCTCATGGCCTTCGCCATGGACCTGACGCCCCTCATCGAGGACGACGATTTGGATCTGATCGATTACGTCATGGGGTATGTGGAGCGTTTTGCACAGGATGTGCGCGGCCGGTTGCAGGCTTACGGCCCGCGAGCGTAGCTCCCTGGTCTGCTTCGTAAATCCATGTCGGCATCGTTTGCGAAAAGGCTTTAGCGGCCACGTTGGCCGAGGCAACGAG
>CAZDCN010000330.1:0-3918 GCA_964503945.1 uncultured Caldilineales bacterium | reverse complement strand
TAAAACCTAAGAGCGATACGCATTACGCAGTACGGAATACGCACCCATTTTCATCGGCAGCGACGGGTTGCCGCCCGCGTCGCCTGTCTTGAAAAAAATCGGCGTTGTTGACGAGAGACGCGCTAGCTCTCTTCTTCCACCTCGAAGACCTGACGCCCGCGATAGGTTCCACAATAGGGGCAGACCTGATGGGGCGGGATCTTGGCCTTGCAGGAGGGGCAGGTCACCAGATGGGGGCGACGGAGCGCGTCGTGAGCGCGACGGCGGTTGCGGCGGCCTTTGGAGACTTTGCGTTTGGGATGGGGGGTCATGACAGAAACTCCTCTATGATAAAAACGGATGTTGTGATAGCTTGGTTCAGCTCAGCGGGGCTGGTCGGCGTCCTGGTCGAGGTCGACGAGCAACGCGCTCAGGGCCGACCACCTGGGATCCACGGCCTCCACGGTGCAGGTGCATGTCTCATTGTTGAGATTCGCGCCGCAATGCGGGCACAGGCCCTTGCAGTCGGGCGAACACACCGGGGTGAGGGGAAGCGCCAGCAGGATGGATTGGCGCAGGATCTCGCTCAGGTCCAGGATGTGGCGTTCGTCGATGAGCACGGCCGCGTCGGTTTCATCCCGGTCGATGAGCAGGCCCGAAGCCATATCCACCGTGGGGATGAAGGCCTCCTCAATTTGCACGCTCACCTCCTGCTCGAAGGGTTCGAGACAGCGCGAGCATTGCATGGCGACCCGGGCGTGACCGGACACCCGCACCATGATATGATCGTTGGTCCACAAAAAGCGAGCCGTCCCCTGAAATGGCCCGACCACATCGAAATCTTCGTCGAGCTGGTCGAGTTCGGATACAGGAACGTAAAGGTCGTAGGAACGCGTCCCGCCTTTTGGGCCCGTCAAAAGCCCTGCAACGTTGAATTGCAGGGAGTCAAGGTGTATGAGTTTGTTGGACACCATTGTATTTTACCATTCCATGTCATCAAACAGCAAAGATGGAGGGCTGGCGAAAGAGCGAAAATGCCTCGCGAACCATGAAGGGCGCGCGGCCGGTGAGACGCACACCTCCGGGAGGTGACGGAACAGATGCCATGAGCGGCGGCGCGTCGATGAGGATGAAAATGGGATGCGTATTCCGTACTGCGCACTGCGTAATGCGTATCGCCCATCAGTTTAACGCAATACGCAATACGTAATACGCAATACGTAATACGTAATACGTCCCTTGCCGTCTCGGCCAACGTTGTCGCCAAAACCTTTTCGCAAATGACGCCGACGTTTATTTACGGAACAGCTTGCGCGCGGCCAGGGCCAGAAGAAGCCAGCCCGCGATGAAGGCGACGCCCCCGAAGGGCGTGATCATGCCCAGCCAGCGCGCGCCCGTCAGGGCCATGATGTACAGCGAGCCGGAGAAAAGCAAAATCCCGGCCAAAAACAGCCAGCCAGCCCAACGCGCGCTTTTGCATTGGGGCAGGCGCTCCGCCAGCCAGGCCGCGGCCAGAAGCGCGAAAACGTGATAGAACTGATAGCGCACGCCCGTCTCCCAATTGGCCAGCAGGTGAGCGTCGAGACGGGGTTTGAGGCCGTGGGCCGCGAACGCGCCCAGGGCTACGGAGAGCGCGCCCAACAGGGCGGCGAGCTGAAAAAATCGTCGTGCCATGGCTAAATCCTCTCGATCTTGGCGCTGCCAGCATACCCGCGCGCTTCGGCCACGCGGCGCAGGGCCCGGGCCACATGGGGCGGGCACATGGCGCTGATATCGCCGCCCAGAAGCGCCACCTCCTTGAGGATGCTGGCGGAGAGGAAGGTGTGCTCCTGGCTGGTCATCAGCGCCGCGAATTCCACGTCGGGCGCGAGCTGTTTGTTGGTGAGCGCGATTTGAAATTCATATTCGAAATCGGTGATGGCCCGCAGACCCCGCACCATGACCTTGGCCCCCACCTCCCGGGCGAAGTCCACCGTCAGGCCCTGATAGGGCATCACCCGCACGTTGGGCAAATCCCTGACCGCTTCGGCAAAAAGCGCGACGCGCTCCTCGGTGGTGAACAGCAGGTTCTTGCTGGGCCGGTCATACACGGCCACGATGATTTCGTCCCACAATTGCGAGGCCCGTTGGGCAATGTCGATGTGTCCGTAGTGCACGGGATCGAAGGTTCCGGGATAGATGGCGATGATGTGCATGCGATGTCTCCTCTGTGTGGGGATGTGTGAGCCGCCCGGGCATCCAAAGATGATCAGGACGCGCTTGCGTTCTCCTCGCTCGCGCCCTGCCGCGTCATGCCCCTGGCGTAAAAGGCGTCGGGGTCTTGAAAAAACCGGCTACGATAAAGCTTCATGTTCAATCGATTGACGAGACGTTGATTCTGGAAGGCGTCCCAGGAATAAACGACGCACGTGTCCGCAAAGATGTCGTGGAATCCCCGGCGCCGATTGTCGATGAGAATCCAGAAAAATCCCAGGCCAAACGCCATGAAAGAAAGAAGATACCCTACGTAACGGCGAAGCGCCCGGCGAAACGTCAGCCGTTCGCCGTCCAGGCGATAGATGCGCAGGCCCAACAGATATTTGCCCGGCGTCTGCGCGGCCAGCGTCCAGAAAAGAATCGTATAGATGGGGGCGAAACTGAGGGCGAAGATGCCCAGGGAAGCCTGGACAACGACGCACATCACCCCCCCAAACGTGGGACTGTAGGTGCATGTCTGAATGGGGAGCCCGAGCAGGTTAAATAGATAGCTCGCCACCGCGGCTACGATGGCGACGATGGCCCAGATGATGCCGCGATCGATGAGAAAGGCCAGCAATCGACTCACAAACCCGGCGTACTGGCCGCGCAGATCATAAACCGAATCACTCATCTTTCTTCTCCACCTTGTAGCGGTAGAGGAGCTCTTTGGTGGACAGACGAGCCTGATCCAACACCTCGGGCGGAGGCAAGGGCAGCTCCTGGCGGGCGGGACGGCGCAACAGAGAGCGCACGAACATCTCCACCACCGAGTCGGCCGTGACCGTCCGCGCCCGAACCTCATCGGTAATCTCCCCCACCAGACTCATACTCTGGCCATGAATGATGGCCTGCAATGGCTCCGGATTCTCCTCCTTCAGGTATTCCAGGTACTCATCGCCAATGACCTGAACCAGCTTCTCCAGCTCCTCGGGATGCTCCATCACGTAAGCCAGGTACTTGCTCACCTGATCCCGCACCAGCTCCTGCACCCCGTCCACATGTTCGCTGGCAGCCACCACGGCGTCCCCGATGATCTCGGGCAGGAGATCCTTAGCCATGGCCCGGCTGTAGGGCTCCTCCCGGCGTCCCTTGTCGATGAATTCCTCGATAACCCCGCTGATGCGGTCCTGATAAGCTCCCCACAACCCCCGGGCCGGTTTGAAAATCGGGATGCGCGTGACCGGCCCCATCAAATTCCCGGCCAGATTCAACGCCCGATCCGCGGTCTCGGCCAGGGAGACAAGGGGGCGGCTGATGAGCGCCGGTCCCAGGAAGATCGCGCCCACCACCAGATGCCGCAGCAGCACTAAGTCCGACTCCTCGCCATCCGCCGCACGATCCCCGCTGGGCGGATTCGCCTCCTCCCACGCCCGCGTCCGCTTCAGAAGCTCCTCGCTCCCGAACAGCAAGCTCCCCACCGCCAGCCGCATCAAAGATTCGTAGGCCTCATGCGCGCGAGAATCCTTTTCGGGCACGATGTCGTATTCAGCATCGATAAACTTCGGTAATCTGGGCATGGGCTGCTTCGTAAATAGATGCCTCACGCAAAGACGCAGAGGCGCAAAGGGAAAAAGAGGCAAAGAAAACCTTGGCGCTTTTGGCGTCTTTGCGTGAAATTTTCATTCGTATTGGCGGGCTGCCGCCCGTGAAACCTGCTTCGTAAATAGGCCTCTCTCACGTCACCCTGAGGGAGCGTAGCGA
>CAZDCN010000329.1:0-3924 GCA_964503945.1 uncultured Caldilineales bacterium | reverse complement strand
AGGGGCGGGAGCACCTGGTGGAGGCCCTCCACATGATCAAGGACGAATTCGCCCTCATCCTGGTCATCACCCACATCGAAGAGCTGAAGGACCAGTTCCCCGTGCGCATTCTGGTGGAAAAACGCGAAGAGGCGGGATCGGTGTACCAAATTGCATAGGATGGGAATGCGCAGCCTCGCCTGCCTCCTGACGTTTGCGACTTACGCTAAAGGATTTCAAACCTTATCCACGAACCAACGCCCGCGCAATTGCCCGAATGGTGGAAAAAGGGGATAATACGCGCATGCAACCCCCCTCTCGCCCCCTCTCGCCCAACCCGCGCGCCCTGCGTCTGGCCCGGGCGCTGCTGGGCCCGATCTCGGTCGTCGGGTTCCTCCTGTTGTGGGAGGGCCCGGTGCGCTGGCAGGACTACCCGCCCTACATCCTGCCCGGCCCGGGCGATGTGTGGGCCCGCTTTCTGGCCGCGGTCGCGGACGGCAGCCTGGGGCGGCACGCCGGCATCACCCTGGTGGAGGTGCTGGGCGGGCTCGCCCTGGGCGTCATGGTCGCCACCCTGCTGGGCTATCTCCTGGCCAAATCCCCTCTGCTGGATCAACTCGTTTCCCCCTACATCGTCGCGCTCCAGGCCTTTCCCGTAGTCGCCCTGGCCCCCCTGCTGGTCATCTGGATTCACAACGGCCTCCTCCGCACCATGATCATCGCCGCGCTGGTGCTCTTCTTCCCCGTGCTGGTCAACACCATCGTGGGCCTGCGCTCGGTGGAGCCGGAGCTGGTGGCCCTGATGCGATCGCTGCAGGCCACGCGCTGGCAGATGTTCACCAAACTGGAAGCCCCCTTCGCCCTGCCCGTGCTCCTGGCGGGCCTGAAGATCGGCGCCACCCTGGCGGTCATCGGCGCGGTCATCGGCGAATTCGTGGGCGCGGATCGCGGCCTGGGCTTCCTCATCAATCTGGCCCAGGGGCTGCTGGACACGCCCCTCATGTTCGTCGCCCTGTTCACCCTGGCGGCCATGGCCCTGGGCCTGTATGGCCTGGTCACCCTGCTGGAGCGCCGACTGCTGGCCTGGAAACGAGCAGACTAACCTCCCGCCATCCCTTTTCTCCCCCTTACCCCTGTCATCCATGAAAAAACACCGCCGTTCGATCCTAATCCTATTCCTCATCCCCCTCCTCATCGCCGCGTGCGGCGTCCCCGACATGCCCGCGCCCACATCTGAAGCCGAACCCGCCCCACCCGCGGCCATCTCCCTGGGCGTGGGCTACATCCCCAGCGTTCAATTCGCCCCCCTCTACGTCGCCATCGAGAAAGGCTATTTCGCGGACGAAGGCCTGACCGTCTCTCTGGAATACGGCTTTGAGACCGATTACGTCAAGCTGCTGGCCCTGGGCCAACGGGAATTCATCATCGCCAGCGGCGATCTCGTCATCCTCTCCCGCGCCCAGCAATTGCCCGTCACCTACGTGGCCGAATGGTACACGAAATACCCCGTGGTGGTCTTCTCCCCCGCAGAAAAGGGCATCGCCAGGCCCGAGGACCTGGTGGGCAAGACGGTGGGCATCCCGGGCCTGTTTGGGACGAGCTATGTGGGTTGGAAAGCGTTGGTCTACGCGGCCCATCTGCCCGAGGACGCCATCACGCTGAAAACCGTGGGTTTCAACCAGGCCGCGGCCCTGCAGGAGGGGCTGGTGGATGCGGCGGTGGACTACGCGGCCAACGGCCCGGTGCAGTTCCAGCGGCAAGGCATTCCCGCCAACGTCATCGTGGTGGATGACTACATGCATCTCCCCAGCAATGGCCTGGTCACCAGCGAAAGCGTCATCGCCAACCATCCCGACCGGGTGGAGGGCATGGTGCGAGCCATGCTGCGAGGCATCGCCGACACCCTGGCCGATCCCGATGAAGCATTCCGGATCAGCCTCCAGCACGTGCCCGAGGCCGCGCAGAATCCCGAGATCAATCGGGCTATCTTCGACGCGTCCCTGCCCTACTGGACGCCCGCATCGCCCGATGCGCTGGGCCGCACCGACCCCGCCATCTGGCCCGCGACCGCGGAGCTGCTGTTGAAGACGGGACTAGCGGACAAGGCCGTGGACACCGACGGCATCTGGACCAACGCGTTCGTGGAGAAAGCGGGCGTCACCCTCACGCGCTGAACTCATCCCGCCCATGCTGCTCACCCTGGACCGCGTTTCCAAAGCCTTCGGCGACCCGGCCGACCCCCTCCACGCCTTGCAGGATATCTCCTTTCAGATGCGCCGGGGGGAGTTTGTGTGTCTGGTCGGGCCCAGCGGCAGCGGTAAATCGACGCTGCTGCGGCTCATCGCGGGGTTGCTGCGCCCCACCGCCGGCGAAATCCGGCTGGATGAGCAGCCCATTCGGGGCCCCAGCCCGCGGGTGGGCATTGTGTTCCAGGCCAGCAACCTCATGCCCTGGCGCACGGTGCTGGACAACGTGGCTCTGCCCCTGGAGCTTCGCGGGGTTCCCAAAGCCCGGCGCTACGAAGCCGCGCGGCAACATATCGCGTTGGTGGCTCTGGACGGCTTCGAGCATCACTATCCGCATCAACTCTCGGGCGGGATGCAGCAACGCGCGGCCATCGCCCGCGCGCTGGTGCAAAACCCCGAGCTCATGCTGTTGGACGAGCCCTTCGGCGCGCTGGACGCCCTCACCCGCGAGTATCTCAACCAGGAGCTCCTGCGCATCCACCGGATGGAGGCCATGACCATCCTCATGGTCACCCACGCCATCTCCGAGGCGGTGTGGCTGGCCGACCGGGTGCTGGTGCTCTCCCAGCGCCCGGGCGTGCTCAAAGCCGACATCCCCATCCCCCTGCCCCGCCCCCGCACCGAAGCCATGCTCACCGATCCCGCATATCTGACCCTGGTCAAACAGGTGCGGGGCTTCATCGACCGCCCCAGCATCACTGGCTCTGAAGAGAAACGTGAAACGTGAGGCGCATAAAGTTCTGGAGCCTCACGTTTCACGCTTCAGAGGTTATTTCCACTTGATGGTGCAGCCGACGGGCGGGGTCTCGGCCACGGGCGGCTCCTCGCCCGCGAGCAACGCCTGGATCGCGTCCCGCAGGTAGGGGTGCTGCACCGCATCCGGGTCCTCGAAATTGTCATCCACTGCGCCGTGATAGCGCAGCACGCGGTTCTGGTCGAAAACGAAGACCTCGGGCGTGCGGGTGGCGCCATAGGCCCGAGCCACTTCCTGACTCTCATCCCACAGGTAGGGGAAGTTGTAGCCTTTGGCTTTGGCCCGCTTCTTCATCTCCTCGAAGCTGTCCGCGGGATATTTGACGGGGTCATTGGCGTTGATGACCGCGAATTTCACGCCCTGGGGCTTGAACCGGGCCTGGAGCTCGATGATGCGGTCCTCCCAGGCCTGGGCGTAGGGGCAGTGATTGCAGCTGAAGATGACCACGAGCACGGGCCGGTCCTGCCAGTCGGACAGGCTGTGCATGTGGCCGTCGGTGCAGGGCAGGGTGAAGTCGATGGCTGGGTCTCCGATGTGTAAGGTCATTGATCGCCTCCGTGAGTGTGGTGGTGGAATGGGATTGAGAATGGAACAGATGACGCGGTTGACGGCCCGCGGCCTGCTGATTTATGCGTGATCACCCGGAGCTGAAGCTCCGGGCTACGAACGATGCCGGGTGAACCCGGCTTTCGGTCGGGTGACCACGGCAGCAGTCGCCATGAGCGCTTGCACGCCAATAAGGATGAAAATGGTGGCAAGTGGCAGGTGGCAGGTCGCAAGTGAGGCTGCGCAAGTTGACCTGCCACCTGCGACCTGCAGCCTGCAAACCTGACATTCATTTGTGTTTCCTCTATTTGTGTCTTCTATCTGTGGTTCTTCCTATCAACGGGCTATTTACGAAGCAGGCGCCATGAGCGGCGGCTCGCCGATACGGATGAAAATTTC
>CAZDCN010000328.1:0-3928 GCA_964503945.1 uncultured Caldilineales bacterium | reverse complement strand
GATCTTCTCTTAGATTAAAGTATACTCCATCATCGCCGATGTGACCAATCGCGGATGGGCTAGAACAGGGTGTAGATGAAAGGCCCGACCGCGGTGGCTTGCCCCAGCAGGCTGATGGCGATGACCAGCACCAGGATGATGATCATGGGGATCATCCAGTAGAGTTTTTGTGACCAGATGAATTGGAAAAGTTCGCCGATGATGCCGAGTCGTTTAAGCATGGTTCGTCGTTGCCAGATTCCTGAAAGGTTTTCAATCGGTGCGTTTCTTGGTGATGACAAATTTGTCCAATGCCAGCATGTCGATGCCGCTGTTGCTGAAGGTGTTGTAGGCGTTGGCAGGGGAATTGACAATGGGTTCGCCGCGCAGGTTGAAGCTGGTGTTGAGCACCACGGGCACGCCGGTGGCCTCGCCGAATTTGCGGACGATGTGATAATAGCGGGGGTTCCACGCCTCGCGGATGGTTTGCAGACGTCCGCTGCCGCCCACGTGGGTGGTGGCGGGTATCACGTCCCATTTGTCTTGCTTCACAGGCGCGACCATGAGCATAAAGCGGGGCATGAATTGCTTTTCGGGCGCTTGAATCTCAAAAAAGTCGGCAGCGGCTTCCTCCAACACCACGGGAGCGAAGGGGCGGAAGGGCTCGCGGAATTTGATCTTCGTATTTACGATCTCCTTCATCTCCGCCCGCCGCGGGTCGGCCAGGATGGAGCGATTGCCCAACGCCCGCGGGCCCCACTCCGTGCGTCCCTGGTAGAGGCTGACCACCTGGCCCTCCGTCAGCGCCCGGGCGATGCGATCGGTCAACGCGTCCTCGTCCTCCACGTACTCGTAGGGGATGCCTTCCCGGTCCAGGAACGCGCGGATGGCGTCTTCTCCGAAGCCTTGTCCCCAGTACGCGTGCTCCATGACGAATTTACGGGGCTGGCCCAGCAGGACATGATAGGCGTAGAGGGCCGCGCCCAGCGCGCCGCCGTTGTCGCCGGCCGCGGGCTGGATGTAGATGTTCTCAAAGGGGCCTTCCCGCTGGATGCGCCCGTTGGCCACTGAATTCAGGGCCACGCCTCCGGCCATGACCAGATTTTTGCTGCCCGTGAGTTCATGGGCGTGGCGCACGATGTTGAGAATGGCCTCTTCGGTGAAGCGCTGGATGCTGGCGGCCACGTCCGCATAGTGTTGGTTCCGCCGGGCGACGGCATCATCCCAGCCGGGGTAATCTCGGTTGGGATGGGTGGAGAGGGTGTAGAAATCGGATTCGGGCTGGCGGGGTTCGCCGAAAAGCTGGATGAACTTGTCGCTGAAGGTGCGGGTGGCGGAGTAGTGGTATTGGAAGTAGTCCATATCCAGCCAGAAGGAGCCGTCTGGATAGGTCTTGACCACCTTTTCCAGCCGGTCCAGATAGCGGGGCTGGCCATAGGGCGACATGCCCATGACTTTGTATTCGCCGTTGTTGACCCGAAAACCCAAAAACGCGGTGAAAGCGGAGTAGAGGAGGCCCAGGGAATGAGGGAAGCGGGTTTCTTCCAACAGATCGATGCGATTCTCCCCCTGGCCCGTCCAGTCCGCCCGGGCTTTGCCGATGGTTGTGGTGGTCCATTCGCCCACGCCGTCCAGGGTGATGATGGCCGCCTCCTCGAAGGGCGAGGCGAAAAAGGCGCTGGCCGCGTGGGAAAGGTGATGTTCGACGAACAGGAAGCGGTCTTTGGGCACGTCGGGCAGGGCCTCCTGCAACAAAGCCCGGATCCACAACTTTTCATTCATCCAGGTGATGAGGGCTTCGCGAAAGGCGAGCCACGACTTGGGGAAGGTGGCCAGGCCTGAGCGCAGGATGCGGTCGAATTTCAGCAGGGGTTTTTCGTAGAAGACCACGTAATCCAGGTCGCCCGGCTGGATGCCCGCGTGGTTCAGGCAGAACCGGATGGCATGGTGAGGAAAGCCGTTGTCATGTTTGATGCGGCTGAAACGCTCCTCATCGGAGCCGGCCACAAGCTCGCCATCCTTGAGCAAGACGGCGGCGCTGTCGTGATAGAAGCAGGAGATGCCGAGGATGTACATGGATGATTGAAAGGATGTTATGCGCGGGGGAGCGTGGAAGCCTGGCGTTTTTGCAGCTTCAACCCTGACGTCGAGCTGTGTCCAGGTCGACGTCGCGGGTCATGCGTTCATGCCAGGCGCTATCTTGCGGTTGCTTCTTCACGCCCATGGGATCGGCCAGAAGGCGCATGGGGATGCCGAACAGGGCGAGGAGGGTGAAGTAGATGAGGGTGATCAGCGCCCGGGCGTTGAAGCTGCCGATGTGTTTGGAGACGCGCAACCATTCGCGCCAGAGGTCCTTCAACATGATCTCAAAAAGAATTGGGGTGCCTTGGGAAAATCGGTGTGCGAATGTCGATGATACGAAAAGCGCCCCGGTTTGTCAAAGAATGGGTGACGCGGGCGGCAGGTCGCGGATGCCGATGAAAGAAGCGCCTTTTGGGCTCGATTCCTCTTCCCTGCGGCCGTGGGAATGACGTGACAAGAGATGGATCGCCGGAAATATGACATGGACGAAATAGTTACGGCGTACCGAAGGAAATCCGGGGTGGCAAAGTTGTTCATCCCCACCCGCGTCTCCGCGCATCAGGCAACCTGACAGGTCCCCGGCCCAGAAGGCCGCTTACCGAAGGGGCCGTCCGCGGGCAACGGCCTGCCGAGCTTTGGCCTTTCGCCAGGGACCTGTCAGGTTTGTGGGCAACGGGCCCGGCTTGCCAGGCCGGCCTCATCCCTCTTCCCGCCGATTCCGTCGCATTTGCCACCGACTGAGGCCCCACAAGACCGCGACCACAGGCAGCAAAAGCAAGAGAGCCACAGGCAAGACGACGATGACGAAGCGAATGACCAGCGTCGCCAATCCGGCCAGAACGTTCACCAGGGTGTTCACGCTGCTGTGCACGACCTCGGCCAGGGACCACTCGTCCTGGGGCTTGATGGGCTCGGCCAGGATGTGCGGCTCCAGGTGAATATCCAGGGTGGAGAAAGCCACCAGCTTGTCCAGCCGGTTCAACTGCCCCTGGAGGGATTCGATGTCCGACCGGATGCGAGTGAGCCGGTCGTAGATTTTCATGATCTCGTCCACATCTCCTCCCCGCTCCCGGGTCTCTCGCAACAACTCCGTCAATTCGGCCTCGGTCTCCTTCAACGTTTTCAGCCGAGCCTCGATATCGTAATACTGATCGGTCACATCCTCCGTGCTGATGCTCTCCCGCTCCACGCGCACGGCCAGCGCCCGCAGGGAGATGCGCGCGTTTTCGAATTTTTCCGCGGGCACGCGAATGGTGATGTCATAAATCAGCCGATCGCCCTGGCGATAGCCGTTCATCCGGGCCACGTACCCGCCCGCGCTCTCGGCCATGGCCTGGATTTCCTGCGCGGCCTGTTCCGTATCCTCTACGATGAGGAACATCTGGCCCTGGTAGATGATCTTGCGAACATCGACGTTGGGACCCGCCGCGCCGGGCGTGAGATCGGGCGCGCCCGCGCCCTCCTGGGCGGGCCTGTCCGCGACCGGAGGCGCTTGCGTGGGCATGGGCGCGGGCATCTCTGCGGGGCGCTCCACCACCTGGGTGACCACAACTTCGGGCGCGGGCTTGGACTCCAACGGCGACGCGCTGCCACAGGCCGCCACCGCCAGCGGAATCGCAAACAGCGATAGGATGGCAATCCAAAGACGGTTCATAATCCTCCTCCTAAGGAAACGATGGAAAAGGCGGAACGGCTTCCGTCTGCGTGCGTCTCATCGGGCCGCCCGCCGATACCGATGAAAATGAGAACACGGATCGACACGGCCTTCGGACACAGATTTTTAACAAATTATCCGTGTTCTTTTTATTTTCAGAACAGGCGCCATGAGCGTTTGCACGCCGATAAGGATGAAAATGCGGTCGCAAGT
>CAZDCN010000327.1:0-3928 GCA_964503945.1 uncultured Caldilineales bacterium | reverse complement strand
GCTGGCGCTGCGGGGCGGGAGCGCGACCTCATCCCCATTTTTCATCTCGATGGGGTCCAGGCTGTGGAGGCCGTTGGCTTCATCCAACCGCCAGATCTGCACCGACCCGGCGATGTTGAAGTTCTGCAGCCACAGGGGCAGGCGCTTTTCCTCATGGGATCGGTTGATGAAAAGCAGGGTGAGGACGTCATCCGCGCGGCGGGCGGCATAGACCGAAACCTCGGGATCGCCCGATGACGCGTACACCAGATAATCGCCGAAGCGTTTGTAGAGTTGGTAGACGTCGTAGGTGGGCCGGGGGCCGTAGCCTTCCAGCAGGCCGTAACCGCCCTGTTCGTCCCGGGTGACCAGGATGAAGTAGGTGACGATGTCCACCTGGTGTTTGATCATCCGGCCCAGCACGTCGGCCCACCAGATGGCGTTGGCGAAGGAGTCGGGCGTGGCCTCGCCCTGGATGGCATGGGTCCAGTCGGAGTTGATCTCGGTGACCGCGATGGGCAGATCGCGGCCGACGTATTTGCGGATGGCCCGGCGCAGGTTGGGGATGATGCGATCCCATTCGGGGGGATTGGCCAGGAGCTCGTCCACCGTGGTGGGCACGCCCTCTTGCACGGGGAAGGGGTAGCGATGGATGGCGACGATGTCCACCTGGTCGCCGTTGGCCTTGAGAAATTCGTTCATCCAGTCCCGCCCATGACTGTCCTTGGGATCGGTGAGGGGGTTGCCGGTGTATTGGTGGATTTCGGGCCCGAGGATGAGGATGGCGGGATCCACGGCGCGCATGGCCTGGGCGAATTGAGGCCATTGCGCGTTGTAGTAGGCTGTATCCCACTGTTCCCAACCTTTTTTGTATTCATACAGGCTGGGTTCGTTGCCGATGCCCCAGAAGCGGATGTGGTAGCCCTTCTCGATGTTGGCGTAGCGCACCAGGTCTGCAGCCTGTTCGGGAGAGCCGCCGGGCATGCGCACGTTGATGTAGGGTTCTGCGCCCAGTTGGCGGGCCAGGGCCACGAACGCGTCGAGCTGGTAGGGCTGGATGTCGTTTTTGTCGCCCCATTCGCCGCCGGGCCAGCGCAGGATGGTCAGGTCCAGGTCTTGGGCCAGGGGCAGGGTTTCGGGCCGGAGGGAGACCCAGGGCCCGTAGTTGGCGCCGTACACATAGGGGCTGATCTTGCCCAGGGATTGGTCCGGGTCCACGAAGAGGACGCCGGGCATGGGTGTGGGCGCGGGGGTGAAGGTGGGCAAGGGGCCCACCGCCGCGGGCCGAGAGGAGACCGGCGCCAGGGGCGTGGGCGTGGGAGGGACGGGGGTGGGCGTGGGCGCGTCGGGCAACGCGGGCGCGGGAGGCGGCGCGATAGTCGCTTTCCCGCGGCCGCACGCCGCCAACGCCAGCATCAACAGGACAAGGCCCAGCAGCCCCCCCTTTTTCTTCATGAAAACTGCGCCAACCTCACCCTTCATGTTGCTTACTTCTCCACGCCCGTGATGACCACGCCCTGAATGAACCAGCGCTGGGCCAGGAAGAAGATGATGACGGGCAGGATCAGGGCCATCATGGCCGCGGCCTGGATGAGGGGCGGGCGGGAGCCCCAGATGCCGTTGAAGAAGGAGAGGGCCACGGCGATGGGTTGCAGTTCCGGTTTGGTGGAGAGGTAAATCAAGGGGCCGAAGTAGTCGTTCCAGGCCCACACCAGGTGGAACAGGGCCACGGCGATGACCACGGGCCAGGAGAGGGGCAGGATGATGGACCAGAGGATGCGGAAGGGGCCGGCGCCGTCGATGCGGGCGGCGTCGTCCAGGTCGAAGGGGATGGTGAGGAAGTATTGGCGGAGGAGGAAGACGTTGTAGGCGTTGGAGAAGAAGTGGGGCACCAGCAGGGGCAGCCAGGTGCCCACCCAGCCGATCTTGACGAAGAAGGTGTACATGGGCACGATGGTGACCGCGCCGGGCAGGAAGATGGTGGAGATGAGCACAATGAAGAGCGCGTCTCGACCAGGAAATCGGAATCGGGCGAAGCCATAAGCCACCAACACCGAAGAGATCAACGTGCCGATGATGCCGATGATCGCGATGGCCAGGGTGTTGAAAAAGAGTCGAGGGAAGTTGATCTTTTCCCAGGCCTCGGCGTAGTTGCTCCAGGTGGGCGCCCAATGCCACACCCGATCCAGCTTACGCCAGGATCCCTCCCACTGGATGGGCTCCGCGTCCGGGTGTTTGGGATCGATGAAGAGGCTGGATTTGCGCCCCTTTTTGTAGAGGGCCAGGTGTTGCACGCTGCCATCGGGCATGGGCACCTTGTAGACGTCCAGGGTTTTGCCTTGATATTCGAAGGTCTGCGGCTCCGCGGGCCAGGCGGGCGAATTCAGAGCGCTCATCTGGGCCTGGGTGCTGAGGGAAATGAAGATCATCTGCAGGAAGGGCGCCAGGAAGCCGGCCAGGATCAACGTCGTCAATAGGGTGATAATGATGGATTTGACGACGACATTCCACTTGATGCGATGGCGCTGATATGTGGGGGCGGAGGAAGTTGTCGGAGCCATGGGATACATTCACTCGAACGCGAGGGAGACGAAGTTGGGAAAACGCGCTGACTAGGATCGGGCTTCGGCCGCGTAGTAAACCCAGTATTTAGCGGACCAAAACAACACCAGAGTGACCAGGAGGATGACCACAAAGAGGAACCAGCCCATGGTGGCGCCATAGGCCATGTTCTGGAAGGTGAAGAAGGTTTTGTAGAGATAAAGATTGTAGAACATGGTGGAGCCGGCCGGCGCGCCGGTGCCGCCATTCAACACCAGGGGCACGGTGAAGTACTGGAACAAGCCCACTACGGTGAGGAGCAGGTTGTAGAAGATGACCGGGGAGATCATGGGAAGGGTCACATTCCACAGGGAGCGCCACCAGCCCGCGCCGTCGATCTTGGCCGCTTCGTACAATTCGGTGGGCACGCCCTGCAGCGCGGCCAGGTTGATGAGCATGGCGTTGCCGATGCCCCACAATCCCAATATCACCAGGCCGGGATACACCCAGCGGGTGTCGTTCAGCCAGTTGGGCGGGTTGGAGACGCCCAAGGCCCGCAGGAACTCGTTGATCCAGCCGGTGCTGGGATTGAGCATGGCGCCCCAGATGAAGATGGCGGCCACGAAGGGGATGACGAAAGGAAAGTAGAAGAGGGTGCGGAAGAAGGCCTTGCCGTAGAGATAGGCCGAATTCATCAGCAGGGCCAGAGCAATGGGCAGGATCATGCCCACGGGCAGAGCGACCAGACCAAATTTCACCGTAACCAGCAAGGAATGCCACACTTGACGATCTCGAAACAGGGTGGCGAAATTCTGCAAGCCCACGAAGTGGATAACCTCGCTGTCGAGACGAATATCGGTCACGCTGAAGACCAGCGAGGCGATCATGGGAATGAATGTGAACACCAGGAAGCCGATGATCCAAGGGGAGATGAACAGATAGCCGTAAAGGGCCTCCCGGCGGGCGTTCTTGCTCATGCCACGAAAGCCGGGTTTTTTCTTCTTTATTTTGGCGGTGCGGAGAGTGTCAAGTGCGTCCATAATGAATAAGTTGGGAATGGGGAAAAAAGGATTGTGTTGCGGGAGTTGAGGGGTGAGATTCAGATCAAAGCATCAGCCAAAGGTATTGGTAGGGAGCCAGGATGTAATCGCCGGGCTCGATAGCCTCCCTGGTAAGCGCATCCCTGGCCCGAGGCAAGGAGATGGATTGGGGTGCGTCGGACAGGTTGTGATATGCCAGAATGGTTTGTTCGCCCCAGGTGCGGCGGAAGGCCAGAACAGGCTTGGGGGCTTCTTCCAGAAATTCCAAATCCCCAAGGGCCAGCGGTGGAAGGGATTTGTACGTGTGAATCAAGTGGCGCAATCGATGCCAGAGGGAATCGGGCCGGGCTTGTTGGGCGGCCACGTTC
>CAZDCN010000326.1:0-3930 GCA_964503945.1 uncultured Caldilineales bacterium | reverse complement strand
ATCCTCGAAAATCCCTGGGTGCTGGCCCTGCTGACCGTGTTGCTGGTCATCGAGATGACAGCGGATAAAATCCCCGCGGTGGATACGGTCAACGACGCCATTCAGACCCTGGTGCGCCCGGCTGCGGGCGCCATGCTCTTCGCGTCCAGCAACAACATCATTTCCGACATGAGCCCGGCCCTGGCCCTGGCGCTGGGGCTGCTGGCCGCGGGCGGCGTGCACGCGGTCAAGGCCACAGCCCGGCCTGTGGTCACCGCGGGCACCGCGGGCGTGGGCAACCCCGTCGTCAGCTTCGTCGAAGACGTCATCTCCGCGGTGATGACCCTGGTCGCCATCCTCCTGCCCGCCATCGCGGCCATCGGCGTCCTCATCGTCGGCTTTTTCATTGGACGCTGGTTCTGGCGACGTCGGGCTCGCGATGCGGCGGCGCTCCGACACCCGTGACAACGGGTAAGCTCACCTGCCGCGGGCAGCCAAAATCCGTAAAACGTGATGCGCGATGCGTGAGGTCATCACGTTTTACGCTTTACGTCATTAGCAAACTCGGCCAACGTTGCTGTCGAAATTTTTTGCAACGACACGAACGTCATTCACGGAACAGGACTCAACTATGTCGCAGATCACCATTATCGGCTTAGGACTTATCGGAACCTCCATTGGTTTGGGCTTGAAAGCGTTGGAGCGGGATTTCACCGTCATCGGGCATGATCGCGATCATGGGGCCATGAATCGGGCCGCGAAGAAGGGCGCGGTGGACAAAACCCATTGGAATCTCATCGCGGCCTGCGAGGACGCGGACATGATCATTCTGGCCATTCCCATCGACGGCATCGCCGAGACCTTCGAGGCCATCCAGCAAGACCTGAAGCGTGGGTGTCTGCTTATGGACACCGCGCCTCTGAAGCGCCCGGTGCAACAGGCCGCCGCGGCGCATCTGCCCAGCCATGTGCATTTCATCGGCAGCAATCCCATCCTCCCCCACGGCGAGGAGCTCGGGCCCGAACACGCTTCCGCCGCGTTGTTTCAGGACGCGCTATGGGCGCTTTGTCCCAGCGGCGAAGCCCACGCGGACGCGGTCAATATCGCCACGAACCTGGTGCAATCCCTGGGCGCGAAACCCTATTTCCTCACGCCCGAAGAGCATGACGGCCTCGCGGCCGCGGCTGTGAGCCTGCCCACCCTGATGGCGGGCGCGATGATGCACGCCATCAGCGCCCATGCTTCCTGGCGGGAGATTCGCAAGATGGCCGGGGGACAGTTCGAGCGGGTGACCGCGTTGCCTCAGTTCGAACCGGACGCGCTGGCTGAGATGGTGTTTGACAATCGTGACAATGTCGTCATCTGGATCGATGTGTTGATGGGTGAGCTGGAAGGATGGCGCACTGCTTTGCAGGAAGAGGATGAGGAAGTCATCAACAAATGGTTTGCCGAGGCCCAGAAGCAGCGGGCTGAGTGGCTGAAATCCCAACAGACGGGGGATTGGGAAGGCGTCAAGCGGGAGCCGATGGAGATGCCCGGCTTTTTCAGCCGCATGTTCGGGTTTGGCGGATTGGGCCGCAAGCGAGAGCCGACCAAAAAACCGTGATCGCGTTCACCATCATCCGGCTCCTCACGGTCACTTCCACCCAGGCCTGGGTGGCCGATTGGGCGGACATGGGCGCACGCGAGGGGATCGTTCTCATCGCCCGGGAACAGACCGCGGGCCGGGGACGGCTGACCCGCCGCTGGGAATCCCCGCCCGGCGGCCTCTACCTCTCCCTGCTTCTGCGTCCGACCATCCCCCTGGTTCGGGCTAATCAGCTCACCATGCTGGCGTCCCTGTCCGCCATCGACGCCTGCCAGGCCCTCGCGAACGTCTCTCCCCGCCCCAAATGGCCCAACGATCTCCTGCTGCAAGGGCGCAAGCTGGCGGGCGTGCTCACCGAACTGGCGGGCGAGGGAAAGCGGCTGGGGCATGCCGTCATCGGGCTGGGACTGAACGTGAACAACGATTTTGGCGACGGCCCCCTGGCCCAAACCGCCATCAGCCTGCGGCAGGCGACGGGTCGCGAGCTGGATGTGGACGCGGTCGCCGACGCCTTTCTGGCCGCATTGGCCCGGCGCTATCGCGACTTCCTGGCGGGGCGTTCTCCCCATGCCCAATGGGCGAGCCGGTTGGAGCCTCTGGGCAGGCGGGTGCAGGTGGCTCGTCCGGGCCGTCCTCTGCTGAGGGGGCGGGCCGTGGGCGTCACGCCCGGGGGCGCGTTGCGGGTGCAGGATGACGCAGGGGTGGAGCATTTGATCTGGGCGGGGGATGTGACGCTGGCCGAGCGCGGCGACTACCCATAAATCAACGGATGCTATGTCGGCGCCAGACTTTCAAGGTCTGCGAGACCTTGAAAGTCTATGGTGGCGCAGCGCGGCAGCCGGACATACATTGCGGATGCAAGAAGAAGCGGCCGAACGTGAAGGGAATCCATCCATCGCTCAGGACAGCCATGTCGTTGCTGGCGGCGCGATGCCCAGACTTTCGAGGTCTGCCAGACCTCGAAAGTCTCCAACTAACGCGCGCTTGGCAAGACATGGGGAATCACCGCTGCTGAGCAGATTTGCCCCCCCATTCGATTGTGCTATCATTGGCATCTATGAGTGACCAGAACAAGCGCATTCTCAATTTCGGCGACAGGCTGGCTATCGATCGGGCGGTGAAAGACCTTGCCAACGCTCGCAACGCCCAGGAGCTGGACCGTCGGGCCCGGGAGCTGGCGGCCAGGGGCAAGCCCGCGCTCAACGCCCTGCTGCGCCATCTCGATGTGAGCGATCCCGCCCTGCGCGGGGGATTGGGGCGTCTGGCCCAGCACCTGGACCCGGAGCTGGCCATTCCGGCCTTGCGCCGGGCCGCGATGGATGAATCCCGCACTGACGCGGCCCGTCTCACCGCGGTCATGATCCTGGAGCGCTACCTGGGCCAGGAGATCGACCCAGCGCTGGCCCAACGCATCCCCGCCTCCTACGATGTGGCCCGCGAGAGCGGCGAGGAAGCCATCGCCATCGCCGAAACCGAACCCCTGGTGCTGGTGGAATACGCGGAACAGCTTCTGGACGAGCCCCCGGAGATCGTGCAAGCCGTGCTCCAGGTTATCAAGGACATGGAGGACCCGCGGCGGGCGCGGTTGCTGCTCGCTGTGGCCGCGTATGGCGACGCGACATTGCAGCGGGACATCATCCCGGCGTTGGGCTCCATTCGCGATCCCCTGGCTCTTCAGGCGCTCAAGACCCTCTGGCATGTGAGCGCGGCCGACCTGCGGCCTCTGGTGCAGCGTCAATTGCAGAAGTTGCGGATGGTGGGCGTGGGCAGCGAGCCCGGCGGGGCTTTGCGCGCCTTATGGTCTCCGGTCAACGCCCAGGGCCACAGCTTCCTCTGGTTCATTCACACCCATCCCCACGAAGCCCAGCAGGGCGACCTCCTCACCCTGATCCTGCACGATGAGCTGGGCGTGGTGTACGCGTCCGCGTACCCCGATCTCGACCTGAACGACCTGCCCATGCCCGCGCCCAAACGCACCGTCCACCAGGTGCGCATGGTGGACAGCCATCATCAGGTGCTGCTGGTGGAGCTGGATCCGACGCTGGGGTTGCGCATTCTGGATGAAGCCCTGGAGCTGCTGGCAGAGAACGCAGCGCCCTGGCCGGGCGAGATCGTCGTGTTCGGGCATTGGCTGTGGATGAATCGCCCTCTGCCTCCCGACGAAGCCGTCTGGCCCGCCCTGCCCTCTCCTCCCGCCCACGCGGATGCCGGGGAATTCCTGGCCCTGT
Organism: uncultured Caldilineales bacterium; assembly: GCA_964503945.1. Lineage (GTDB taxonomy): Bacteria > Chloroflexota > Anaerolineae > J102 > J102 > M2005. The sequence goes on along the minus strand of CAZDCN010000326.1, from coordinate 135 downwards.
TCGAACATCCTGCCTTCGCGGGCTGGATATGGCTCCTGCCCGAATTCGGCGCGCTCCTGGCCGGCCATCACGAAAAGGAGCTGCGCAAAGACGGTCCTATCCACGAACAGGTCATCGACATCCTTCTGGATGAGA
>CAZDCN010000325.1:0-3936 GCA_964503945.1 uncultured Caldilineales bacterium | reverse complement strand
GCGACATGGCGAGGGAGAGATGTTTTATCTTTCGATGAATGATGCCAGGAACCGATTGGCCCTGTCTGACCATCATGTGTGACGCAGCCGCCAAAAGGTGTAGTTTCGATGGATGGGTGAAGACCAGCAAGTCGAGCAGACCATCATCGAGACGGATATCGGACGCAAGTCGGAAATAACGTGCGTACAGCTGGATATTGGCGGCAATGATCAGCGGAAATCGTCCTTCCAACGTTTCGGCATCATCGAGAGTTAAGCTCGAATACGCCGGTCGGTAAGACCAAATGGTTTTGAGCGCTGTGATTCCGTAAGAGATGATGGGAGCCCGGCGTTTGAACGTCAGCTTGGCTTCCACCTGTTCCGTGATCTGGGCATCCAACCCAATGCCCGCCCATGAGAGAAAATAACGATCATTCGCCTTGCCTACATCAATGGTGATGGGGGCATTTTCGATAATGATTTGAGCTGCTCGCGCTGGCGCATCATCTCCGGGCGATTTAGGAAAGGGCAATCCCATCTCTCGGGCGAATACATTGCCTGTGCCCATGGGAATAATGCCCAGCGAAACATGTTGGCCTCCGGCATGAAGCATGCCGTCGATGGTTTGGCCGATGGAGCCATCCCCACCTGCAACGACAATGCAAGGAAACCCTTCGTGGACCGCACGCGCCGCCAGATCGCGACTATGCCCTTTGCGTTGAGTGACCCAAACGACAACCTCCCAACCCGCTTTGTCGAATGTTTCCACGGCCCGGGCGAAGGCAAATTGCCGTTGTGGACTGCCAGAAATGGGGTTTCGGATGATGACAGCACGCATGAGAGGGTGAGGATGTCTGCGGAAACGTCGCCAACGTTCGAGCGAATGGCATGCGTGCAGCGCGCGAAATGCCAATCTTTGTTCGATGAAAGCATTGCCTTTTGTTCAAAAATCATGCTAAACTATATCCATTGTTGCGCGCAAATTTGCTGGCATAGCCCCTTTCCAAATGGTTGCTCCTCATGATGGCGAGCGTCCGCTGTCGAAAAAGCCGTTGTGAATGGCCTCGAACCAAATGATTACAGATCACCAGCGCCCACGGCATAAAGACAACCGGGCTGGATTGATGAATGGATTTCGACATATGGCTGATGTGACGCCACGCTAGATGCCGGCCCCCGTAGCTCAGTGGACAGAGCGAGGGTTTCCTAAACCCTGCGTCGCAGGTTCGAGTCCTGCCGGGGGCGCCATGCCCGACCTCGCAGACCTGTTCCGCGAGGTTTTTGCTCCGACCGCCGGGGAAAAGCTATTCAGGTTGTCTTCGCAGACATAACCTGACAGGTTCCATTCGGCCCGGCCTGCTTGCCGAACAAGCTGGATGCAAGCCAATTGGGCCCACCATCCGGCCTTGCAGGCTGGGAACCTGTCAGGTTTGAGCGCAAAAAGACCCACGAACCTGCCAACGTTAGCCGTTACGGGGAAAAAATGAACGGACTTTCCCTGTTTGTCGCCATTCTGAACTGCCGATTGGCGGCTCCAGAGAAGGACGTCGCTTCCGGAATCATCCTCATCGAGAACGGGATGATTGCAGCCGCGGGAAAGGATTTTCTGATGGCGCTGCCGGCCGACGCCGTGATCATCGATGCGAAAGGGGGCCAGGTGGGCGCGGGAGGGTTGGATGCCGATAGGCCCGGAGCGATCCAGATCGGCGATCCTGCAGACCTGATTTGCCGACGGCCATCGGGCGAAATCCATTGGGTCATGGAACGGGGGGAGATGGTCTATCCGCCCGACGCCCCCCCGCTCCGGACCATCTTCTGGGAGATGCAACGCCAAAAAGCCCTTTGTCAGGCCATGAACACCCTGAAGCAACGGCAAGAGCACGTCCACATCCAAATCATGGAAGACGAGGAGGCGGGCGTCGATTTCCTCTGGCGGTTTCGGGATGGCCGGGGGAGATCCCAGCAGGCGGGCATCCGGGTGGTTCCCGCGCTGATCCCTGAACCCCGACAGCTGCTCATCCTCGACCGAGACGCGGCCCGCCATTGGCCCGAAACGGATATGCGCAACACCCGGGCCCATTGGTGGTTCTTCTGGCACGAAATCGATGGCGTCTTTTATTGCTTTCCCACGCCCGCGTTGCGACGATGGACGAACGCCCACGCGTCCGCCTTCCCCCTGGCGACCTTGCCATTCCCCGCCGATCCAAGCCCCCTCCAGGGCCGAATCATCCCCCTCATCCGCTTGCAACAGGATATTCCGCAACTGCGCGTGCTCCCCATCCAGAAACGGCCAGGGACGGACAACGCCTAGAACACTTCCAGCGTGCGGGCGATGTAGGGGAAGACCGTGGCGTCATATCCCTGCCAGAGCGCTTCGGGCGCGACCATGACGACGCGCCAGCGCTGGCCGCCAGCATTGAAGACGACGATGCGCACATGGGCGGCATGTCCCGTCTTCAGATAGGTGGTCACGGCTTCCGACATCTGCCCTTGAACATGGGCGATCTCAAACGCGGTGGCCGACGTCCAGGTTGAGGGCGTAGCCAGGCCGCCCGGGATAAGCGCAGCGATCTCGGTGGGAAGCGCGCTTTTAGCCTGGCGCATGGTCCAGCTCAGGGGCGCGTTGGGCGAGCCCTCCAGTTTGGAGATGGCGTAGATGCTTCGGTCGCCCGAGCTTTCGTTTTTGGTAAGCAGGGCCGTGCGATGGGGCCGGGCGTATTCCTGCAGCGTCCATCCGGGCGGCATGCAGAAGCTGACGCCCCAAACGAAGACCGCGTCCCGATTCCCTTCGCACACGCTGGGGAGCGTGGGCAGGGGTGTGGGCGTGGGACTGGCGGCGGGAGATGGGGGCGTGGTCGCAGCGCCTCCTGCTTTGGCCGAAGGGGAGGTGGCCGTCAGCACCGGCATGATGCGCACTTCCTGCTCCCCGCCCTCGACGGTCGATCTGTCAGCCGCAGGCGAAGGCGGCCGCGTCGTCGCTGCAGGAGGTCGTGCGGCCGAAGTCGCCGGCGCCAGAATCACAGCGCCCACTTTCAGTTGATTGGGATTGGAAATGTTATTCAGTTTCTGAAGCGTTCCCACCGATGTGTTGAATTTGCGGGCGATGCTGGAAAGGGTGTCTCCCGGACGCACGCGATAGGTCTTGGTTCCTGGAACAGGCGTTTTTGCGGCGGGAGCGGAGGCGGAAGCGCGTTTGGGCACCTTCAATTCCTGTCCCGCCGCCAGTTTCGAGGGATCGCGGATGCCGTTGATCCGTTGCAATTCTGCCACCGTCGTGTTATAGCGTTTGGAAATTCGATACAGGGTGTCCCCTTTTTTCACCACATAGATGATGTAGGACGGGCTGATGGCGGCGGTTTTTTTGGGGGACGGCGTTTTGGGCAGAGGTTTGGAAACCGTCGCTTTTTGGGGGACAGAGGTTGCGCCTGGGCTGGCCGTGGCTTGGCGTGATGCGCTCGTACGCGGGACAGCGGTGACGGTGCGGGCGATGGCGGGCGAGGCCGAGGCTAACGCCCGCGTGTTCGTGGTGCGCGGCGTGGTCTGCAGGGGGATTTTTTCCATGTAAGAAGCAATCGGACCGCGTCCGAGAAAGAACAATAGACCAGCGCCGATGACGATTACCCAAAACCAGATGGAACGAAGCATGATGATGTCGTGTTGGGGGAAGTTGGGGGATGGGGGAAGGCAGACGCCATGGAGGCTCCTTCAAGCTTAGCATGGACGGGCGGGCAGGTCAAACATGGGGGGCCTGCGCTACATTTTGGTCCCCGCCTGTTCTGAAAATAAAAAGAACACGGATGAACACGGAAAAACACGGATAATTTGTTAAAAAATCTGTGTCCGAAGGCCGTGCAAATCCGTGTCCTCATTTTCATCGGTATCGGCGGGCCGCGGCCTGTGGAGCCTGCTTCGTAAATAAACGTTGGCGTCGTTGGCGGAGACCTTCTCAGAGGCAGC
>CAZDCN010000324.1:0-3941 GCA_964503945.1 uncultured Caldilineales bacterium | reverse complement strand
CTTTGGCCGCCTCGGAAGGACGGGTGGGCAGACGCTTTTTGCGCGGGGCCGTGGCCTCCCGCAACAACGCCACGAACCGCTCGATGACCGCCTGCCGGTTCTGCCACTGGGACCGCCGCTCATCCGCGGCCAGATGCAACACCCCCTCCCGATCGATGCGGTTGGCCAGGGCCTGTTCGATGCGGCGGCGCTGGGTCTTCGATAAGCTGGGCGAGTTCCGCACATCCCACAAAAGCTCCACCCGAGTGGCGGAACGATTGACATGCTGCCCGCCCGGCCCGCGGCTGCGCGACGCGCGGAAGCGCAGCTCCCCCATGGGGATCTGCAAGTTGTCTCGGATGTGAAGCACATCGCGGTCGTTCATGGCGTTTTCGGGCGAGTTCAGGTATGATTGCAACGTTTATTCGTCCACGTTGTGGACGCTCGATTCATGCCTTTTTGTTCCTAGCGCTTATCCATTCACGAGGTGCAAAACATGCAGACCGCTCACCGCTTCGACCACATCCGCGAATCGGTCATCCGCGAGATGACCCGCCTGGCCATCCAACACGACGCCATCAACCTCAGCCAGGGATTTCCCGACTTCGACCCGCCGCCCGAGGTGACCCAGGCCGCGGTGGACGCCATCCAGAACGGGCTTAATCAGTATACCATCACCTGGGGCTATCCGCCCCTGCGGGAGAAGCTGGCCCAGCTCTACACCGACCGGCTGGGCTGGCAGGTGGAAGCGGATGAGCACATCGTGGTCACCTGCGGCGTCACCGAGGCCCTGGCCGCGGCCATGCTGGCCGTGCTCAATCCCGGCGACGAAATCCTCATCCTCGACCCCGCGCACGAGACCTTCCGGCCCGGCGCCAAGCTGGCCGACGCCCGGCCCGTCTCCGTGGTGCTGCGTTCCCCCGACTTCCGCATCGAGCAGGAGGCCCTGGAGGCCGCGATCTCGCCCCGCACCCAAGCGATGATCCTGAACACGCCCCACAACCCCTCGGGCCGGGTGTTCGACGAACGTGAGATCGCCGCGGTCATCGACGTGGTGACCCGGCATGATCTCATCCTTATCACCGATGAGATCTACGACCGGATTCTGTACGATGGCCGGGAGCACGTCAGCCCGGGCGGGCTGGAGCCCCTGCGGGAACGCACCATCACCATCGGCGGGTTCGGCAAAACCTACGCGGTGACGGGTTGGCGGCTGGGCTACGCCATCGCGCCCTCGGCCCTGGCCCGGGCGCTGAAGCCCGCGCACGATTTCCTCACCATTTGCGCGGCCACGCCTCTGCAGGCCGCGGCCCTGGCCGCGCTGAACCTGCCTGAAAGCTTCTACCAACAGCAGCGGGCCGATTATCACGCCCGCCGGGCGCTGATGACCGAGATTTTGCAAGACCTGGGCTTTCTGTTCAGCGTCCCCGAGGGCGCTTACTACATCCTGGCCGACTACCGCCATCTGCCCATCCCCCAGGCCGCGTGGGATGCGGATCGCTTCGCCCGCTGGATGACCACGGAGGTGGGCGTGGCCGTGGTGCCCGGCCCCAACTTCTACGCCAACCCCGCGGACGGCGAGGGGCTCATCCGCTTCGCCTATCCCAAGAAGCTGGAGACCCTGCGCGCGGCCGCGGCCCGCATGGCCCGATTGAAAGGATGAACGCCCGCGACGACCTGGCTTCCCGCATCGCCCGGGTGCACCGCCGCCTGCTGGCAGCCTATGGCCACCCCCCGCCCCGGGGCTGCTCCGACCCGGTGGGCGCGCTGGTGCAGACCATCCTCAGCCAGAACACCAGCGACGTGAACACGGCCCGGGCCTACGCCTCCCTGCGGGCCGCGTTCCCCGATTGGCGGGCCGTGATGACCGCGCCCGTCGAGGCCGTGGCCGCGGCCATCCGTTCGGGCGGGCTGGCCAATCAGAAGGCCCCGCGCATTCAGGCCGCGTTGCGGGCCATCGTCCAGGCCCGGGGCGAGTTTGATCTGACCTGGCTGCAGGAGCTGCCCGTGGAGGAGGCCCGGCGCTGGCTCACCTCCCTGCCGGGCGTGGGAAACAAAACCGCGTCCATCGTCCTCCTCTTCTGCTTCGGCATGCCCGCGTTCCCGGTGGACACCCACATCCATCGCGTGACCCGGCGGCTGGGGCTGGCTCCGGCCAAGGCCTCCCCCGATCAGGTCATGCGCATCATCGAAACCCACGCGCCGCCCGACTGGTTCTATCCCTTGCACCTCAACCTCATCCGGCATGGGCGGGCCGTGTGCAAGGCGCAAAAGCCCCGCTGCGACGCGTGCATCCTGGCCGACCTGTGCGCGTATGCCAACGCGGCGTCCTCCGCCCCCGCGGGGTAACCTTTCCCGCGCTTGACGCGTCCAATAGCGTGGCGAGGTCATTGCGCCTTCCCTTTCCAACCATCGCACTTATCCCATCCATCTTCGCATCTCACACAAGAAAAACGGTGATCCCATATGTCCATGTTTATCGTCCCCTCCGATCAACCTGAAGAAGGCAAGGTCGAAAAAGTCATCATCATTGGCGGCGGCCCCGCCGGCTTCACCGCGGGCCTCTACACCGCCCGCGCCCAGCTGGAGCCCCTGCTGTTCACGGGCAACGACATCGGCGGCCAGGTGGCTCTGACCTACGAGATCGAGAACTATCCCGGCTTTCCCGAGGGCCTCAGCGGCAACGAGCTGGCCGAGCGCTTCCAGAAGCAGGCCGAGAAGTTCGGCACGCGGGTGGAGTATGACCACGTGCTGGAGGTGGATCTCAGCCAGCATCCCTTCGTCATCCGCACTCAGTTCGAGAAAACTTACCGGGCCGAATCGCTGATCCTGGCCATGGGCGCCACCCCGCGCAAGCTGCAAGTGCCGGGCGAGGCCGAGCTCACGGGTCGGGGCGTCAGCTATTGCGCCACCTGCGACGGCTTCTTTTTCAAAGACAAAGAGGTCGTGGTGGTGGGCGGCGGCGACAGTGCGCTGGAGGAGGGCATCTTCCTCACCCGCTTCGCCAACAAAGTCACCATTATCCACCGTCGAGACCAGCTTCGCGCCAGCAAGATTTTGCAGAAGCGGGCCTTTGAAAACGACAAGATCGAGTTCATTTGGGACACGGTGGTGACCAGCATCAACGCGGGCGACAACGGCGCGGTGGCTTCCGTCACCCTGAAGAACGTGAAGACGGGCGAGGTGAGGGACTTCCCCACCGACGGCGTCTTCATCTTCATCGGCCACATCCCCAACAGCCAGATCGTGGAAGGGCAGTTGGAGATGGAGGACGGCGGTTACATCAAGACCAACTGCTATGGCCACACCAGCGTGCCTGGCGTCTTCGCCGCGGGCGAAATCCAGGACCACCGCTTCCGGCAGGTGTCCACCAGTGTGGGCCAGGGGGCCATGGCCGCCATGGAGGCGGAGAAGTTCCTGGCCGAGCTGGAGGACAAGAGCTATGAAGAGGTGAAGGAAGAGATCCTGGCCGAGGGTCTGTTGCCGGTGTAGAGAAGGAATTAGGAATACAATTAGGAATAGGATTGGGTGAAGCTTGTCGTTTCTCTTACTCCCAATCCCAATCCTATTCCCTATTTTTTGATCTCCCCGCCGCCTTTGTGGTAGACTACCCACGGACGGGCCGGTAGCTCAGTTGGCAGAGCAGCGGACTTTTAATCCGCGGGTCGCAGGTTCGATTCCTGCCCGGCTCATCTGAATCCTCTGGACTCGTCCGGAGGATTTTTTTGGCATCCTATGTGGGGCGTCGCGGGCCGCGGCCCGCCGATGCCGATGAAATTGGTGGCAAGTGGCAGGTCGCAGGTCGCAAGTAAGATGGCGCAAGTTGACCTGGCGCCTGGCGCCTGCAAACCATGCATACAGCCAACCTGGCGCGGGCGGCCAATTTCGTCATGCGTAATGCGTAATGTGAGGCGTCCTGATATATGTTTATGCTCCAGGCCACATTCAGGAGCAAGCAACAT
>CAZDCN010000323.1:0-3948 GCA_964503945.1 uncultured Caldilineales bacterium | reverse complement strand
CCCTGGGTGCGATTGCACGCGGTCAAGGATTACCTGCACATGGCCCAGGTCCTGGCCCGCCACCCCCAGATGCGCGTCACCTTCACCCTCACGCCCTCCCTGGCCGAGCAGCTGGAGGATTACGCCAGCGGGCGGCTGACGGACCGACTGATGCAGCTCGCGGATCGAGCCTGGTTCAGCCCCGATGAGAAGCGCTATCTCCTGGATATGTGCTTCAGCATCAATCCCGCCATCATCGCCCAACACCCGCCCTATCAGGCCATCCTCGACCGTCGCCACCTGGCCCGCCTCAACCCCGACTACTTCTCGACCCAGACCTACCGCGATCTCCTGGTGTGGTTCAACCTGGCCTGGACCGATCCCAACCTGTTGGAGGGGGATGATTTCCTGGCCGGGCTGGTGCGCAAGGGGCGGGATTTCAGCGCGGTCGAAGCCCGCCGGCTCATGGACAAGCACCGGGAGATCATGGCCCAGGTGCTGCCCGCCTATCGTCAGCTCAGCCAGGCGGGCCAGCTCGAACTCATCACCGTGCCCTTCTACCACCCCATCCTGCCCCTGCTGGTGGACAGCCGCATCGCCCAACGCCCCAGCCCCGGCCTGCCCATCCCCGACCCGCCCTTCCGGGCCGAGGAGGACGCGCGGACACAGCTGCAATGGGCGGTGGAGAAACACGTCCGCATCATCGGGCAAAGGCCCGCGGGCCTGTGGCCCAGCGAAGGCGCGGTCGCGCCCGAAATCCTGCCCCTGGTCGCGGGCGCGGGCCTGTCCTGGCTGGCCACCGACGAGGCCATCCTGGGCGAAAGCCTGGGCGTGTACTTCGACCGGGACGAGAGCGGGCTGGTGCGGCGGGGCGACCTCCTCTACCATCCCTGGCGGGTGACCACGCCCCAGGGCGACCTGGCCATCCTCTTCCGGGATCACGACCTCTCCGACCGCATCGGCTTTGTTTATCAGCACCTGCCCGGCGCGCAGGCCGCGGAGGACATGATGGTGCGGATGGAGCGCATCGCCCGGGCCTTTGGCGGCCGGGAGGATGGGCTGATCACCGTCATTTTGGATGGGGAAAACGCGTGGGAATACTACGAACACAACGGCGATATCTTCCTCAATGAACTCTACGCCCGCCTCACCGCCCATCCCGACCTGACGCCTGTCCTCCCCAGCGAGCATCTGGCCCAGCATCCCCCTGCGGACGTCATCGAGCATCTGGCCTCGGGAAGCTGGATCCTGGGCGATTTCACCACCTGGATGGGCGACCCCGAGCACCTCGCGGCCTGGTCCCGGCTGCGCGATCTGCGAGATGCGTACGCGGTCTGGCGGGAGGAAGCGCATCCTGACCCTGTCGCTCTGCACCTGGTGCAACACCACCTCTTCGCTGCCGAGGGCTCCGACTGGTTCTGGTGGTATTCCCACCGCAATAGCAGCGCCCAAGACGCGCTTTTCGACCAACTCTTCCGCGATTATCTGACCGCGGCCTACCGCGGCATGGACATCCTCCCTCCCGAGGAGCTGGCCCAACCCATCACGGGCATGGCCCAGCAGCCCCCGCCTCCCCGGCGTTTTCTCACGCCCAGGCTCACGGCCTCGCCCGACCCCACGCTGCACTGGGCCCAGGCCCAAACGCTGCGCCCTCAGGCGTCCACGGGAGCCATGCAGCAGGCCGGGGGCGTGGTGCAGGCCGTGCGCTATGGCAACGATGCGGACGCGCTCTATTTGCGCGTCGAGCTGGCCGCGCCCATTCGCGGCTTTGCCCTGGAGTTGCATCTGCGTTCGGAGGGCGGGGGTTATCTGGTGCGGTTGGGGCGGGGGCAGAGCACGGCCTTTCTCTCCCGGCTGGAGGACGGCTCCGAGGTGAGCATCGGCCCGGTGACCTGCGCCCTGGGCGAGAAAGTGGCGGAATTCGCCATTCCCCTGGCGCGGATGGGGGTGGACCTGGGCCGCGAGGCCGCGATGCTCTTTTTCATGACGTTGCGCTCCGCCGCGGGCGAGGTGACGCGCTTTCCGCATACGGGCGAGGCGGAGCTGGCGCTGGCCAGGGGCGTTTAGGGCGCGGGGGCGTGCCCGCGTGGGGGCGTCTGATTTCTGAGGCTCTGACCCTGCAGCTCTGACCTCTGGCCCTCTGGCTTTCTGCGGTTGGGAAGGTGCGCGGGGCTGGGAATAGGATGGGGAATGGGAATAAGATTGGGATTGGGGAAATGATAGCAAAGCCGGGCCGCGGGCGCAAGAGCCCCGATCACGGGGCGTGGTTCCGTAGCCCGAAGGCCCTTCCTGCGTCAGGGCATGCTTTAGCTCCGGGCGAGCGTGGCGGCGTCTGGCCCCTCTGGCCTTCTGCGGAGTTGGGAAGGTGCAGGGGGACGGGGGGATTCAGCAGACGAGGTGTAGAATAAGGCTGTGATGGGCTTAACCTTTCTCGTCAATAGTTATCTTTGTGATATCGCCCGGCCAGGACCTCAAACCTCGCAATATCTCGAAATAACGTTGTGTGCCCCGAGCAACGTCTCTGAAGAGTCGTGGAATCAGTTCCTCAGGGGAGCCTGGTTGGACGTAGGAAACGTATGCAATAGGATAGTCTATCCTTAGGGTAGCCACTTTATCGGTGTTGTAAACCGTAACCATAATCCCCTGCTGTGGATACCACAACTCAAGATAGGTCCAAGTGGTCTCTGGATTCGAAAAATGGTAAGCACGGTATAGAGGAGGCTCTCCTAAACACCGAAGTATATCGGCCAAAGTAGGTGGAAAATTCTCCCACCTCATTCGGACCATAGCCGATTCTTGGGCGTCAATCCGCCGTGTTACGGCATACTTTCTGGTATTCACCCTCCAGTAGTAATAGTATCCCCTCCCATTTGCGGAAGGGCCGCCCTTGATCTGTGTTTGTGTTACGTCATATTGATCCTGTATCCAAGCGATCACAGTTTCCCCTGTTCCCCTGAAAGGAAAAAGTTTGGGCTTATCGTCAACTACTTCCGTGCAATCCTTTTGCGAGTATAATGATTCACTGGGGATGGGGCTGGGCGGCAATGTATATGAAACGCATGCAATTAGCACTGTCATCACCCAAAATGTAAAAACCGGTCTCCAAAAGGTGAACATAATTACCACCCCCAACCTGTGAGAATCCGCGCGATCCAGTCACTCTGATTTACTGTTAAGGCATCAGCGTCGCCGCCAGGGATATACTGAGTATACCGTGAGTCGTACACCCAGACGGCAACCATTTCAGCCCAGTATTCAAGATGAAGAGTGTTTTGCACAGCGTAATCGCTGATATGTGTACCAGTCGGGGTGACCTGATGGATGAAGTTGCCATCAATAGGATTGAAATAGTCAATAATATGCGCGAGTTCGTGCACGGTTGTTCCAAGAATAAAGCCGACGGCTTGCTGGAACAAGGAATCGGTAAACACAACTATGTTTGCTCCTGGAAAGGTATGAGCATGAGGATCAATGTTCGGGTCATAATAGGAGAGCAAGCTATGAGATGATCGCCAGAAACTGGCGCCAAATGGAAGAAGTTTGCGCAATTGTTCAAAACTGCCTATCTTGTTGGCCAGAGCTACAACCCCTTGCCCAACTAAACTCATCTCAGAAAAACTCCAGGTGTTTGTGAAATCTATAAACTGGATGCCTAACTCTGCCATGGTGTCTCGCAGAATCGCTTCGTCATAGAAAAGAGCGTCTGCACCTGTCAGAGCCCATCCATTCCCCACCCAGGAGTAACCATGAGCCCGATACCAACGGTTTTGCCAACACCAATCAGTCGAACAAGGTGCATTGTTAGGATCGGGATCGCCAGGATACTGGGGAGCATGCCCGCTCGGGTCCGTATACCGCACCGGATTGTTGCGTGTATAGCTGTAGCGGTTCAGGCTCTGCGGGTCGCCGGGGTTGGGCGAGGGTGCGAAGGGGCGAGGGTGCGAAGGGGCGAGGGTGCGAAGGGGCGAG
>CAZDCN010000322.1:0-3968 GCA_964503945.1 uncultured Caldilineales bacterium | reverse complement strand
AGGACACGGACGTGGCCTGCCATTTTTCGACTTACGACCTGGTTCGCCAACATCGCAGCGTGCGCCTCCACCTCCCGGAGGTGAAACGGCTATTTAAGGAACAGCCTCTAATGGCCGGAAAGATGGAAGGGAAGATACACGCCGGTTTTCGCCGAAACCGCCTGCTCCTCCAGAATCTCCCAGGCGTCGATGTCCACCCGCAGGTAGTAGACCTCCTGATTGTTGACCACAAAGGAAACGCCCCATTGGGCCTCGGTTAATGGCGCGGTGATGGCGTTCCAATCATCGTAATCGCCGATGACCTCCCACAGCGCGTCCGACTCGAACGCCAGCTCCAGGGCTTTATCCCGATCCAACCGCTGTTTCTGTTCCTCATCGAAGGCGTAAGGGTCTCGGATTGCCTCGATATACCAGATCGAATCGTTATCATCCCAGAGGACAATCACATCCCAGGCGTCCAACCCCCACTCGAAGACCGCGTGCCAGGCCGCCTCGTAGGGATCGTACTCGGTGTATCGCTGCCAGTCATCGGGATTGCCCAGCAGGGCCAACACCTGAGGATCGGCTAACACCAGGGCCTCCACTTCGGCCCGCTGCCGGGCCTCCTCTTCCGGGGAGAGGAAAACGGGAACATAGTAGTCCACGACCTGTTCATCGTCCAGGTCCACCGTGGCTTCGCCCAACCAGGATTCCTGGGCCTGGTCCTCATAAAAGGTGACGTACCAGGTGTTTTGGTCGGGATCATCCTCTTCGGCTGTGGCGGACCATTGGGGAAAGTGATCCAGGGCGGCGGCGATGACGGGATGCGCGGCCGCGATCTCGATAGCCCGTTCCTGGGGACCGGGCTCGGCGCTGGCGGAATGCATGGAAAGCGAGACGACGCCCACAAAGAGTGCAAGCGTCAGGAGTATGGGCAACAGGCGGTGCAATCGTTTCATGGTTCGCTCCGAGGAAATGGGTGGCTTGGGGAGTTACGAACCCGCGTGAAACAGGTCCAGCGGGCGGGGCGTGAGGCCGGGAAAGATGGTGGAGATGGCGGAATTGCCCAGGCGGCGTTGCAGCATCTCGGCCAAAACGAGGCGATAGTCGGTGGTGATGGCGAGATCGTCGGCGTCATCTCGGGCTTCCAGGGCCAGGGTGGGCCACGGGCCGAAAACCTGCCCGCCTTTGACGCCGCCGCCCATGACGAACATGGCGTTGCCGTGGCCGTGATCCGTGCCCTGGCTGCCGTTTTCGTCGATGGTGCGCCCGAATTCACTCATCACCACGACGATGACCCGCCTCATGGCGTCGCCCAGGTCGGTGTAAAAGGCGTGGAGCCCCTGGGCCAACACCGTCAGCAGGCCATTGAGTTGGCCATCGAGGGTACCCTGGGCTTCGTGAGTGTCCCAACCGCCCAGGTCCAGACTGGCCACTTCCAGGCCGATATCCGCCTTGATGATCTGTGCGATCTGCTTCAGGGCCAGACCAAATCCCTCATCATCTTGGGGATAGACCGCGCCATGCGCGGGACGGTAGGGGCTGGCGGTGAGCTGTTGCACGATGTCCACGGTTTCGAACACCAGCTCCGCCTGCCGCCGCAAAGGGTCCTGCGGGCTCGCCGCGCCATAGAGACGGGAGAGGGTGGCGGCCATCCGCTGCAATTCGTCGGAGCGCCCCTGGAGATGGAAAGCCGCGATGGAGCGCAGCGCCAGGGGGGTGACCTCGCCGCGCAGGGAATCGGGCAACAGATCACCCATGCCCACGGCCCGGAAGGGGGACTGATTCTGCCAGGACGCGGTTTCGAGATGGCGACCAATCCAGCCCGTGGCCACGGTTTTATCGCCAGGAATGCCGAAATCGATGAAGTGCTGGGCGTCGAAGTGGGAGCGGGTGGGATGGACCAGGCCCGAAGCGTGGACGATGGCCAGGTCCTGCTCATCGTAGATGGGCTTCAGCGGGGCCAGGGCCGGGTGCAAGCCGAAGAAGCCGTCGAGATCGATGGCGCTTTGCGGGCCCCCGCCCGGCTCGGGCACGGCCAGGGTGGGGCGCACGTCGTAATAATCCCGACCTTCGCCATAAGGAACCACCGCGCTGAGGCCATCCATGCCCCCTCGCAGAAAGATATTGATGAGGATGTCGCGGTCATCCCGGGGCGCGTGGTCGGAGGCGAAGGCCAGGCGGGGCATCCAGCCGGGGAAGAGGGAGCGGCTGGCTCCGATAACGCCGGCCACACCTGCCAGTTTAAGGAAGTTTCGTCGCGTGATGGCGTTCATCATCAGCACCATTGGTATTGCGGAGAAGCGAGCATCAGGCCCATGAGGATGGGCATTTTTTTGGTGAAGACATGAGCGGTCAAGGGCGCGTCCGGGCTGGCCGCGCCGAGGTAATCCAAAAAGGGCTGGCGGGAAGCTGCATCCAAAGGCGCGCCAAAGACCTGCCGGGCCACCGCGTCCACCAGCTCACCCGCGGTGGCGGGGCCGCCGGGCGCTCCCGGTGGCGGAATGCGTTCATGGAGCTGGGACCGCCAACCCCAGGCGTAATCCGCACCGAAATGCACCTCCTGAGTGAGGAACATGGCCGCGTTCCAGCGCTCCAGCAAGCCGCCGGTGGAGATCCAGGGGGCGGCGGTGTCGGGATAGCCGTTGGGCGGGCTCCAACCATAGGGAGGCTGTCCCAGGCTGGAGACCAGCTCCCACATCTGCCAGAAGGCGTTGGGGCGGGCGCCCGTGGCCCGCAACGCGGCGATGAAGAACTCCAGCGGGCGACGCAGTTTCTGCCCGGCCGCGGCGTAGAATTCCGCGGAGGTGAAGATGTGTCGCAGCACCGAAGGGATGTCCCCCTCGGTGGCCTGCCACACCTGGGCCGCGCTCTGCACCAGGCTCTCGGGCGGGTCGTCGCTGACGAAATGGCGGCAGAGCTTGAAGCTGAGATGGCGGGCGGTGGATGGATGTTGGGCCGCGATGACCAGCAGTTGCAGCCCATCCTCCAACCCCCGACCGGCCGGCATGGAATGCCCGAGCACCTGCTTGGGCCCGTCATCGTGGTCCTCGGGATTGAAATAGAACCCGTTGGCCGTACGCGGATGGATGGTCCAGCCGGTGAGGGCGCGGGCAGCCTGGCGGATGTCCTCTTCGGTGTAGCCGCCATCCACGCCCAGGGTGTAGAGCTCCAGCAACTCCCGGGCGTAATTCTCGTTGGGGTGTTCAGCGATGTTGGACGCGCCATCCAGATAAGTGAGCATGGCAGGGCTTTTGGCAGTGGCCAGCAACAGGTCCTTGAATTTGCCCAGGGCGTGCCGTCGGATGGCGTCGCGATAGTAGAGAAGCAGATCGCTGGGATCGTCTTTGTTGGGGATGTTGAAATGATCGGACCAAAAGGCCACGACCCGCTCCAGTAATTGTCGGCGACTGTGCACAGCCCGCAGGATCATCAGATGCGGCAACAGTTGACCTTCCCGGTCGTAGTGATTCTTCAGGCCATAGACCTCATGGCGGGGGAGATTGAACAGGGCCAATTGGGGCGCGGCCAGACGTTCGAATTCGGAATCATCGATGGTCTCGGGATGGAGTTGCTCCTCCAGCCACGCGTCCCGGCCCATCTGCCGGACGCGCTCAAGCTCTTCGGGACGGGGCCCCCAGGTTGTGCGGTTGAGCAGATGCAGGTCGGGGTCGTTCACCGAGGGCGGGCGGGGCGAGGCGGGACGCAATGACAGCTTGAGAAATTGACGGCGTGTCAGGGTCATCACATGCTCCTGGATCAGGCGGTGGCGGTTTGGTTCATATCTCTTGGAGGTGAAATGGGTTGTTTATGGAACAGGCGCCACGGACGGTTGTCCGTCGATACCGATGAAAATGGGAACGCGGATGACGCGGATGCTCCGCAACGCGGATTGCCGCGGATCCTTTTTCTGATTTTTCGTAACTGCTTAGGCATCCTGATGGATGGCGCATGCTGGTTTGAAGCAGGCCTCGTTTGATGTCCGTTCG
>CAZDCN010000321.1:0-3988 GCA_964503945.1 uncultured Caldilineales bacterium | reverse complement strand
AACACGTCCAGGCAGTCATCGAGTTCTATGGAGACGTGTTGGGATAGCCCTTAAAGCCCGAACAGCCGCAGAAAGGTGCGGAACGCCAGGGAGAGATCGGGCAGCAGGAACCAGACCCAGCCCAGCATGACGAATTGGAAGGTGAGAAACCAGGCGAACAGGGTCCACGCCCGTTGGCGCCAGGGGCGCTCTCCCAGCCGCCGATGCCATTTCCGGGTGCGATCGCTCCACTGTTTGTGGATGAACAGCCCCAGGCCATGCCACGCGCCCCACGCGAAGAACGTCCACGTGACGCCATGCCAGAGCCCGATGGCGATCATCGTGGCCATGAGCCCGATGAAGACAATCAACGCGGGCGAAGGTCGGGGTTTGCGGCGGAGGAGGGAGCGGGTGAGCGGGGAGAAGAGATAGAAGCGCACCCAATTGCTGAGGGTGATGTGCCAGCGCTGCCAGAACGCGGTGATGTCCTTGCTGAGGTAAGGGCGCGTGAAATTCTCGGGCAGGCGCACCCCCAGCATGAGACCCACGCCGATGGCGATATCGGTGTATCCCGCGAAGTCGAAATAAAGCCGAAACCCGTAGCCATAGAGCAGCCCCCACAAGGCCAGCGCGCTGTGGGTCTGCTGCGCCAGCTCCGGCGTCAGCGACATGCCCATGGCCAGCGCGTCCGCGATGACGAATTTCTTGAACATGCCCACCAGGATGCGCATGCTCCCCTCGCCCAGCCGGGCCGCGTCCAGCCCCTGCATCCCGGGCAGGGCCAGCCAGTCCTTCTGAAACCGCTCCGCCCGGTCGATGGGGCCCGCGATGAACGCGGGGAAGAAGACCACATAGGTGACGTACTCCGCCAGGCTGAGCTCGGGCAGCAGGCCCGATTGGCGGTCGCGCAGGGTGTGGATGAGGCGAAAGCTGACGTAGGAAAAGCCCAGCCAGCGCAGATCCAGCGGGCTGGCCAGCGCGGGGTTCTGACTCGCGAGGCCGCGCCACCAACGGGCCAGGGCTTGGGCCAGGGCCGGGGTTTTGAGGATGACGAACAGCGCCAGAATGAAGAAGACGCCGCCCAAAAGCGCGGCCTGCTGGCGGCCGCGGCGCAAAAGCTGGGAGATGGCGGCCAGCGTCAGGGCCGAAGCCGCGAGGATGACCAGCCAGATGGTGGGGCCGGGCGGGCGCGAGGGCGTCAGCCGCAGGTCGGGAGCCAGATAGCGGTTCAACCCCATGAGCAGGGCCAGCCCCACCACCACGCCCAGCGCCGCCCAATCCTCCCGCCGCATGGGCTGAAGCCCGTCTTCCCCCCGCTTCCGGGTGGCCTGCCAGCCCGCCACCGTCAGCGCCAGCGTCAGCGCGGGGAGGATGAAATCGGCATAGCGCAAGGGCAGCCAGGGCTGCAGCCAGAAAACCGCGAGCACGCTGGCTCCCAGCAGCAGCCACTGCCGGGCCCGGCCGCGCGCCAACCCCGCGTAGAGCCACGCGAACAGCGTAAAGACCAGGATCGTCTCAAGCCCGAGCCCCATGGTCAGCGTGCAAGCATCTTCTCGGCATCGGGCATCGCACTAAAACCCCTGGTAAATCCACTGGGGCGATGAGCCCGTGGCGGCGATGATGATGAAAATCACCATCAGGGCAAGGGCCAGCGCAATGAGATTCTCTTTGGAGAACATGCCCGCCTCCCCTATTGCTTCAGCGCCGTCTCCCCACACCATTTCCACTCCCCATCCTCCTGCACCACCCGGTAAGCCGTCAGAGGAAACTCGGTCTCCTCCGCGCCGTAGGTGGCCACGATCTTGCCCTCGCATTCCACCACATCCGTCCCTTCCTGCCAGCGGCATGCCATGCCCTCGATGTGCGCGCCCGAAACGCTGGTGAATGCGTTGATCTCCTGAAACGCGTTGGCTTCCATCTCCGAGCAAAGCAGGCTGCGGATGACCTGCTCATTGCCCTCCACTTTGGCTTGCAGATATTTTTCGACCGTTTGGGCGGGATCGCCGCTGCTGTTGGCGCAAGCCGCCAGCAACAGCGTCAGCGTTGCCATGAGGGTGAAAAAGATGAAGACTCGGAATTTCATCATGATTCAGCCAGGGCGGGTTGAGAGGGCGTCGGGGAGGAGGGTGTGGAAGTGGCAGCAGGGAATGCCAGGCTGGCCAACTGACCGTACAAATGCCCGCGCACCAGCATCACCCAGAAACTGGTGAAGGCCAGGCCGATGAGCAACAAGATCATCCCCACGAGACTGGCGAAATAACTGACGCCGTAAAGGAGCAAGGCGATAATGATGACTTCTCCCAGATGGGCTTTGATGATGCGAAAGATGCCGGGGACATCAAACCCTTTGGTGAATTCATCATGGATGGTCAGGTTGATGGCCAGGGCGGGGTGCACGATCATGAAGAAAATGGTGTACAGGAAGGAGAAGCACAAGAAGCCAAAATAGCTGAACATGGTGAAGAAAGCCACGACATCGGAATCGGTCGCGATGGCTTCCAAAATCAAAAAGAAGATGAAGGGGATGGCGATCAGGAAGATGGGCAATTGCCAGATGAACTGCGCCACCAGCAGCTTGAACCCATCCGCCATCTTCCCTCCCCAATCCTCCCAGGGGGGAAGGGCCGCGTCCGGGTCTTTGTGCACATCCCGGATCACCTGCATCATATAGCCGGTGACAAGGGCGTAAGCCAGAAAGGGGCCGATAATCGTCCAGACGAAGAAAACTCCCAGCAGGATGACGCCCCCGCCGATGAGGATCGTGGCGAGCCAGTTTTTATCTTGAAAGACAAAGGTGATGGCTTTGGCGTAGTCCATGTGGACCTCCGGAAAGAATGCAGTGCGTCGCAGACAGCACAGGTAAGAAGGTTGTAGCTCATTATAGCACGAAGTGGGAGAAAAATACTCGTCACTGCGGAAGAGGGAAGCCCAGCGCGGCCTCGCCCCACGCCCGCAACGCATCGATGCCGATGATGAGCAAGACCGCGAAGGCCATGCCCGGGATGAGCAAGCGCGCGAAGTCACCCCAGGTGGCTGCCGTGTTCTCAGCCCGCAATGCGGCGGCGGTGATCAGCGCGCCCACCAGGCTGAGGAGCAAGAAAACGCCCAGGGAGGAGAGGATGGCCAGGGGCCAATACAGCGCGGGCCAGCGGCTGTTCACCGCCAGGGTCAGCGCCCCCGTCAGCAGGAGCATAACGCCCAGGTCCCGCCAGCCTCGCAACGCCGGGCGGGGATCGGGCCGGCGCCAGAAGACCTGATTGAAGAAGGGCAGGAAGAGCATGCTCACGGCCACGCCTTGCAACATGCCCGTGATCAATCGCAGCAGGTTGTGAGGCGTATAGATGAAGGGCTCTTGCGTGAGCAGGTAGATGTAGGAATTGACGCCATCCAACGCCCAAACCGCCAGAAACAGCCCCAGCGTCAGCAAGAGCCCGCGCGAGGGGAAGGCCGACGCCCGCAGCCTGCCCCGGACCCCGACCAGGAAGAAGCCCGCCATCACGCCCAGATACTGGCCCGTGCAGCGGGCGCAAAGGGGCATGACGAGATGGCCGAAGATGTACGTGCGCACCGTGATCTGATGGCAGACGGCGTAACCCACCGAGTGCGTCAACCCCAACAGCCCGCCCTGACGCAGCCCCAGCCCCGCGCCCACGGCAATCACCATCCCGGAGAGGATCAGCAGCCAGCGCGGGGGTGAAGAGGGTTCGGATCGGGCATTCATGACGCCGGAAGCATAACAAAACCTGTGACAATTTGACAAACCTTGCTATAATAGCCTTGGCGTCTCGGGCGGTCAATTTCGTAATGCGTAATGCGTAAGAGTGTTACGTTTTACGCTTTACGTTTTACGCCATCGGCAAAGTCGGCCAACGTGGTTGCCAAAGCCTTTTCGCAAGCGACGCTAATGTTTATTTTCGGAACAGGCGTCATGAGCGTTTGCACGCCGATAAGGATGAAAATGTGCAAGCCAACCTGGCGCGGACGGCCAATTGCGTAATTCGTAATGCGT
>CAZDCN010000320.1:0-4022 GCA_964503945.1 uncultured Caldilineales bacterium | reverse complement strand
CGGGCCGCGGAAAAAATCGCCCGCCATCTGTACCGTAAATAGACGTTAGCCTCGTTTGCGAAAAGGCTTTGGCGGCCACGTTGGCCGAGGCTGCAAGGAACGTATAGCGTATTTCGTATTGCGTAAAACCTAAGAGCGATACGCATGACGCAGTACGGAATACGCATCCCATTTTCATCGGTATCCGCGGGCTGCCGTCCGTGGCATTTGCGTCCGCGATCCGCGCTTCTTCCTGTCAGCAGGTTGTGCACGAAACGATGGGCCGCGCTCATTACAGCCAGTAGCGCCATCCCAACCGCCGCAGCTCCGCCCGCACCCGACGCCAGGCTTGATTGGCATCGCGATCGGAGGGGCGCCGAGCAGGCGGCGCATAAGCCCGGGCCTCCACCCCTGCGGCCAGGGCCCGGATGGCCTGCGCCAGGGCTGCAGCGTGGGGATGGTCGGGGTGGCGGGCCGCGAGGGCCTGGGACCAGCCTTGGGCGAGCTCGCGCGGGGTGAGCCAGGGGGCCGGGGTCAATCCGAAGCGGGGGCTGAGCCGCTCCAATCGCAGCCAGGCCAGCTGCCAGGGGTTCTCGGCCCGCCGCCGCAGCCGCCATTCTCGCCACAACCAGCGTCCGCCCAGGGCGGCGGCCAGCAGGACCAGCAGCCAGCCGCCCCACCGAGCCGTCTGCTGAAGCGCGGCCCGCCAGCGCAGCGAACGCATGGTCTTCTTCACATCCAGCTTGTTCTCCTCCTGCGTGCGGCGCAACTGGGTTTGGGATTGGAACTGGGGCCGGGCCGCGGTGGGCTCGAAGGGAATCCAACCGTAGCCGGGGAAATAGAGCTCGGGCCAGGAGTGGCCGTCCTTCTCCCGCACGATGAGCCGATCCCGACGGGCGTCGTACTCGCCCGGCGCATAGCCCACGGCCAGCCGGGCGGGAATGCCCAAAGACCGGGCCATGACCACCATGGCTGTGGCGTAATAGTCGCAGTAGCCCTTGCGCAGGTCGAAGAGGAAAAAATCGGCCACATCCACCCCCGCAGGCGGCAGCGGCACATCCAGGGTGTAGGGATAGGTCGTGCGCAGGTAATGTTCTATGGCGACGGCCTGGTCGTAGGGGTTGGTGGTATCGGCCGTGATGCGTTGGGCCAGATGGAAGACCCGCCGGGGCGTGGTTTCGGGGAGCTGGAGGTAGACGGCCATCCGGGGAGGGTAATCGGGGGGCGCGTGGCGCAGATGCGCCGCGTCGAAGGTGGGGGCCTGAGAGAGGACGGTATAGCGCCACACGTTCGCGGTCATCCCCACCAGGCTCTCGGGCCCCAGCAAAAAGGCCCGGCTGCCGATGTCCGCGGCCACGGGCTCGCCCGCGGCGTAGAGCCAGTATGGGCGGCCGGCCACGAAGCGCACCACTTGCTTCAGGGGGCGTCGGTCCGCAGGCATGGTGTTGAGCCAGGTTTCCCCCGGGCCCAGCCGCTGGATCTCCTGCGGCGGCGGGTTGTCCCACCCGCGGCCGGTGTAGGTGGCGTAGGTGGGGCCGCGCCAGCGATAATCGGACCAGAATTCGGGCGCGCCCGGCTCGGGATCGTCCACCTCCACGGTCATGATCACCTGCTCGGTGAGTTCGGGGCCCGCGCCCAGCAGGTGAGCGCGGGGCAGGCCGCCGGGCCGGGCGGAGCCGCCGCCGATGAGGGACCGGGGCGGGCGCTCCAGCTCGCGGAACAGGGGGCTGATGCGGGCTTCCAGCAGGCCGTAGGGCTCGGCCCACACCCGCCAGAACGCGTTGGTGATGGGGGTGACGCGGATGTTGGGGACAGCCAGCGCGGCCAGGGTGACGCCCGAGGCGATGAGCAAGCCGCTGATGAACAGGTCCAGACTGATCTCGGGGGAATAATCCACCCCGCGGGCGTCCCAACCCATGCGCTCCCGGGCCAGGTGCAGGGCGATGGCGAGGATGACGAAGGCGAAGATGAAGGCCGCGGCCCAAAAGTAGCCCGCCCGAGCGAAGAAAAGGGTTCCGGTCAGGAGGATGGCGGGAATCAGTGCGGCCAGCCAGGGGCTGTGGCGACGAAACGCAAACCACCCCGCCCAGACCCCGGCGAGGAAGAGGATCCACGCGGCCAACACATTCAGCAGGGGAAGGGGCAGGGGCGCGGGCCCGGTGGCGCGCATCGCGGCCAGGGCTTTGCCCAGGGCGAAGAGGAAGGTTTGGAGCGCGGTCAGGGCTTCCCGGGGCGCGAGCAAAGCGTTGGGGTGGGGGATGGCGGTCTGCAGGAGGGCCAGGCCCGCGCCCAGAGGGAGGGCGATGAACGCGGTCATCCATCCTCGCCCGATTTTGCGGGCCGCGAACAGCCCCAACCACAGCCCGGCCAGGGCGGGAGCCCAGCCGTTGAACGTCTTTCCCAGCCAGTGGGCGCTCTCCACCGCGCCCGCCGGGGCCAGAACGATGATCGCGAGCGCGAGCAGCACGGCCCAGCCTTCGCGGGGCCGCAAACGACGCAGCAGCGCGGCCAAAGCCCGCCACAACCATCCGCGCATCAGACCTCCTCCTCCACTTCGATCTCTACGACGCGGCCGAAGCCGGGCAGGGTCTTCAGCACCTTGCGCTTGCGTCGGAACAGAGGCAGGGGTTGGAAGGGATAGCCCTTGCCGATGACGACGGTCGGGATGTTGTGGTCGGCCAGGAGGTCTTCCAGCGCGGGCAGGGCAGGGTCGGTCTCATCCCGAAAGGAGGCCGCGTCCAGGAGGATGACCGCGGGCGCGATGTCTTGCCGCCGCAGTTGCAGGAGCTGGGCCAGCCAGTCCGCGTCGCGCCCCTGGCCCGTGGCGGGGGTGATCAAGATCAAGGTCTTGCCCCGGCCCAGGTCGGCCCGCACATGACGCAGGACGCGGGCCAGGGGCCAATCGGCCGCGGGCTCCACATGCGCCAGCGCGTGGAGGAGGGTCCACAGGCGGTCTCGGCCCGGACGGGGGGGGATGATGGCCTGTTCCCGTCCGAACACGGCCAATCCCACGGCCCGGTTTTCGTTGAGGTGTTTGGCGGCCAGGGACGCGGCCAGGGTGACGCCGTATTCCAAGGCGCTTTCCTGTCCCTGGCCCGCCTGCACGGCCGCGTCTGCATCCAAAAGCAGCCACAAGTCCCCCGCGGGCTCCTGCTCGAATTGTTTGACCATGAGCCTGTTGGCATGCGCGGTGAGCTTCCAATGCACCAGGCGCAGGCTGTCGCCCGGCTGCCAGGGCCGCGCGCCCGCGACCTGGTCCGCCTGGAGGGGGATGGGCGTGGGTCGGGCCGCGCGGCCGCCGGCGCGACCGTGGGGCAAGGGGAATTCGGGCAGGCGGATGATGCGAGGATAGACCAACAGGGTGCGGGATTCGGGAAAGCGCAGGGTGACCTGAAAGAGGCCCAGGGGGTCGCTCATGATCAGCGCCCACGGGCCCAGGGTGAAGACGCCGCGGCGGGTGCAGCGGCCTTCGGTCTGCCACGCGAACGCGCCATGCCCGCCCACGGCCGCCACCCGGTCGATGCGGTAGTCGGGCATGTCGGAATCATCTCGCACTTCGGCCCACAGCACGGGCCAGAACCCCTCGTTGATGAGCTCGAAATGTTCGACCACGACGTCTCCCACGATGATCCAGCCGCCGCCGCTCCACCGCCGGGCATGCACGCGATCCCGCAGGGAGCGAGCCCACACCCAGGCCACGCCATGCATGAGGCCCAGCGCGGCCAACAGCATCACGAACACCCGGTCGGGGTTGATGAGCTGGGCGAGGATGAGGAAGCCGGCCAGGGCCAGGGGCAACCGCGTGCGCAAGCGCATCTCGCGGGCGAGGGGTTGGTCGGTTCGGGCCATACCCTATTTTACCGCATGGGCGCAACCCGCGCGCCTCTCTGTTTTTCCCCTGAGGGAAAGGGTTTGGTATCATTGCAACTCGGCCGCCCACGCCATGCGCCGCGGCTCGCCGATAAGGATGAAAATGGGATGCGTATTCCGTACTGCGTATTGCGTAATGCGTCATGCGTATCGCGCTTAGGTTTTACGCAATA
>CAZDCN010000319.1:0-4030 GCA_964503945.1 uncultured Caldilineales bacterium | reverse complement strand
GGCTGCCCGCCAAGCCCTGGCTCTTCGTCATCCTCACCAACGGGTTCATCGGCGCGTCCTTCGGCATGATCATCTTCACCTCAGCCATCGAATCCATCCCCCGCGACTACCTCATCGCCTCCCTGGTCGACGGCTGCAATTTCTGGCAGCGCATCCGTTATGTCATCTTGCCCATGATCCGTTGGCCCTTGCTCTTCGTGACCACCTACCAGACCCTCTCTCTCCTCACCTCCTTCGAGCAGATCCTGCTGCTGACCGACGGGCAATTTGGCACGGAGGTGTGGTCGCTATGGGCCTATCATCGGGCGTTGAACAACTACTGGGGCAACTTCCAATGGGGCTTTGGCGCGGCCCTGGCCACCGTGCTCGTGGTCATCGGCATCGTCATGGCCATCATCTACATGCGCTACTTCCAGTTCAATGAGCTGGTTCAGGAACCCAAAATCGAGGCATTGTAAATGGACGATCATCCCCTGACAACCGGCACAACCCGAGCCAATCGCATCCTCTTCAACATCATCCTCTTCCTGATTACCGTGCCCATTCTCGTGGGCTATGTGTGGATTCTCATCTCCACCTTTGCTCAGCGCACCTACGGCTTAATCCCGGTGGACCATGAAGGCAATTTTGGCGGCCTGACCCTGAAGAACTGGTCCTTTTTGTGGGAAGACCCCAACATCTGGCAGGTCACGTTCAACTCTCTGGTCCTGGCCATCGGCCTGACCATTGGCGTGGTGACGGTCTCGGCACTGGCAGGATACGCCCTCTCCCGCATCGGCTTCAGCGGCCGCCGCACCTTTCTGGGCGTGACCCTCATCCTCCATGCCTTCCCTAGCGTCACCCTGCTCATCAGCATCTACTTCGTCCTGCGCTGGATCTCCCGCATCCCCATCATCGGTAGCGACCTGCCCATCATCGGCGGCTTCGGCTACAACACCCTGGGCGGCGTCATTCTGGTGATGCTGGCTCTGCAATTGCCCCTGGGCATCTGGCTGATGAAGGGCTTTTTCGATCACATCTCCTGGGATATGGAACGGGCCGCGCTCATCGACGGCGCCTCCCGCTTCCGGGTGTGGTGGCAGATCCTGCTGCCGCAGATTAAACCGGGCATCGCCGCGCTTTCCATCTTCTCCTTCATCTCCGGCTGGAATGAATTCCTCATCCCCTACACCTACATGACCCAGCAGGAGAAGAGCACCATCGCCACCTACCTCAACAGCCTCCTCAGCGACACCGCACCCGTGAATTACAGTCAGGTGGCCGCGGTGGGCCTGTTCCAGCTTATTCCGGTCATCCTCTTTTTCATCTTCACCCAGGAATACCTGCTCAGCATCTTTGCTGGCGGCACAAAAGGGGGAACATAACCATGCGATTGACCCTCGAACATCTGACGAAAAAATGGGGCTCCGTGGTGGGAGCCGAAGACATCAACCTGCAGGTGGAGGATGGCGAGTTCGTGGCTTTCCTGGGCCCGTCCGGGTGCGGCAAGACCACGACCCTGCTCATGATTGCGGGCATCTACAAGCCCACCGCGGGCATCATCAAATTCGATGACCGCATCATGAACAAGGTGCCGCCCAAGGACCGCAATGTGGGCATGGTCTTCCAGAGCTACGCGCTCTATCCCCATATGACCGTGTATGAGAATCTCACTTTCCCCATGAAGTTGCAGAAAGTGCCTCAGGCCGAGATGAAGGAGCGGGCCCAGCGCATTGCCGATTTGATGGGCATCGGGCATCTCATGGACCGCAAGCCGGGCCAGCTTTCGGGCGGGCAGCAGCAGCGGGTGGCCCTGGGCCGGGCCTTGGTCAAACAACCCGATCTCCTCCTCTTCGACGAACCCCTCTCCAACCTGGACGCCCGCCTGCGCCTGACCATGCGGGCCGAAATCAAACGCCTGCAACTGGAGCTGGGCATTACCAGCGTGTATGTGACCCACGACCAGGTGGAGGCTATGACCATGGCCGATCGTATCGCGGTGATGAAGGATGGGCATCTGCAAGCCTTTGCGCCGCCGAACATTCTTTACGACCAGCCCGCCACCCTCTTCATTGCCGGCTTCATCGGCAATCCGCCCATGAATTTTCTGGATGTGGAAGTGACGCGGGAGGGGGGCCAGTATGTGGCCCGGAGCAAAGGCTTTGAGCTCGCCGTGCCGCCCGAGCGCGGGGAGCCCGCCGCGGGCCGCGGCCCGGTCATCCTGGGCATCCGGCCCGAGGATATCGCCCTGGGCGCAGAAGGCATTCCGGGCGAGGTCTATGTCATCGAGCCCCTGGGCCGGGACGATCTCATCGACGTGGTCGTGGGCGAGGACCACCTGCGCGTGTTGGCCGACCCCGAGCTGGGCCTGAAGCTGGGCGACACGGTCCACTTGCAGCCCAACGCTCACAAGGTGCAGTTCTTCGATCCCAAAACCGAAAAATCCCTGCTCTGGACGTGACGCCATGACTGCCAATACGGATGTCGATATCCTGATGCTGGGGCATCTGGCCCAGGATCAGATTTTTGTGGATGGCGCGGGCGGGGACGCGCCCGGCGGCGCGGTTTACTACGGCAGCATCGCGCTCAGCCGCCTGGGCTATCGCGTGGCCGTGGTCACCCGGCTACGGCGGGAGGATTTCGAGCTACTGGAGCCGCTGAAGGAGGCCGGGGTGCAGGTGTATGCCACGCCCGCGGCCGAAACCTCGGGCATCGCCAATTATTACCGCTCCGACGACATGGAACGCCGGGTCACGCGCCCCCTGGGCTTCGCTGGCCCCATTCGTCTGGAAGACATCCCGCCCATCACCGCTCGCATCTACGCCATCACGCCCATCATCGCCGGCGAGGTGGACCTGCCGCTGCTCCAAACTCTGGCCCGCCGCGGCCCCGTGGCCCTGGATGTGCAGGGATTCGTGCGAGTAAGAGAGGGAGATGCGCTGGTCTTCAGGCCCTGGCCTGAGATGGCGGAGGGGCTGGCCCAAGTCATGTATCTCAAAGTGGATCGGGCCGAGGCCGAGCTGTTGACGGGCGAGACCGATCTGAAGCGAGCCGCCAGGCGGCTGGCCCAATATGGCCCCCGCGAGATCATCCTCACCCAATCGTCGGGCGTGACCGTGCTGGCCGAGGGCCGTTTCTATCACGCGCCCTTCACGCCCCGGTCGCTGGCTGGGCGCACCGGCCGCGGGGACACCTGCTTCATGACCTATCTCGGCCAGCGCCTGGACCATGATCCGGCGGAGGCGACGCGCTGGGCCGCGGCCGTCACCACCCTCAAGCAAGAGAAGCCGGGCCCGTGGGATGGCGACCTCGCCGCGGTGAAACGGCTTTTGGAACGCCATGCCATCCAGGGCGAGAACCCTGTGTGATAACTGCCATGAATAAACCCACTGTCGACGCCCTTCTTCGCACCCCTCAGGATCCGACAGCGCGGGCCCTGGCCGCCCGCTACGCCCCCATCCTCCTCTTCGACCGCCACGAACCCTTTCTGCCCCTGGCCGTGGGCTACACGATTTTTCGCCAAAGCGGCCCCTCCCCTTCCTTTCCCCGACAGGTGGAGCTGATGCCGGGCGAGGCCCTGGCCATTGAATACGCCATTTGGTGGGATTGGGATATCGGGCATTTGTATGAGCTGGAGCACGTGTGGGTTTTTGTGGATGACCAGGGGCGGGTGACGCGGGTGGAGGCCAGCTCCCACGGCGGGTATTTCAACATGGTCGGGCCCGAAGGCCTGCGCCTGGAGGGAACCCATCCCGCACTCTATTCCGAGCCGGGCAAGCACGCGTTCGCGCCCGATCCCGCATGGTTCCGACGAGATCGCTCCCCGCGCATGATCGAGGCCACCACGCAGCGCTTCGCGGGCGTGAACGGGATGTGGGTGACGCCCCTCTTTCAGCAGGAGATGCACGCCCTGCGCACGCCCGAGGCCAACCGGCTCGTTCTGAGCTATCTCCAACGGCTGGCCTTCGACCCGGCCTGGGAATTCGACCGGCGCTTTCCCATCACCGAGGCCATGCTGGTTCCCTGGCCCGCGCTGCACGCGTGGATTCCT
>CAZDCN010000318.1:0-4038 GCA_964503945.1 uncultured Caldilineales bacterium | reverse complement strand
CTGTTCTTCTACCTGTGGTTCTTCTGGGAGATGCTGCGCCTGGCCTGGCGGATGCGCAACACCCTGGGAGACGGCTTTGCCCGAGCCTATGTGTATGGCGTCTTCGGAGGCGTGATGGGGACGCTGGCCGCAGGCATGTTGGGGGATTGGGTGTTGCCCTTCGTCTATAACATCGGATTGGCGGGGTTTCGGGCGAGCGCCTTCGCCTGGTTGTTCATGGGAGGATTGGTTGCCCTCAATGGTTTTTCTGTAGAAAGATGAATGCACTCAAGCAAGATATTGCACGATATCGTCAGCATGATGACCAAAATCTTCTTTTGGTTGCTATCAAATCGCTGTATTCGCATCCTTCATTTGCAGGGGTGACGTGGTATCGGATGGGACGATGGCTTTACTTGCGTCGCAGAAATCCTTTTGCTTTGCTTTTCCTGACTATCAACCGAGTCTTGTATCCTATCATTCGTATCTACAGCGGCCTGGAACTTTCGCCACATGTCCAAATTGGTCCTGGACTGTACGTAGGACATTTTGGCGCTACAGTCATTCATCCAGAAGTTATTGCCGGAAAGAATTTAACTCTTCTTCATGGCGTGACTATTGGCATTTCGGAAACAGGAGTGCCTAAACTTGGTGATAATGTCAGTATTGGTGCTGGAGCCATTCTTATTGGGGGAATTACAATAGCCGATGGAGCGACTATCGCAGCGGGAGCCGTTGTGACGAAGGATGTTCCTCCTGGCTGTGTTGTCGGCGGGGTCCCCGCCAAGCCTTTGTCCTGATCTGGCAATTCGTATCATTCGTGCAATTCGTGGCGTATAACTCGTGACCCAACCCACCCTCTCCATCCTCATCGTCAACTGGAACACCCGCGAGCTCCTGGCCCGCTGTCTGAGTTCCATCTACGAGCATCCGCCCGACGCGGCATTCGAGGTCATCGTGGTGGACAACGCCTCGGAAGACGGCAGCCCGGCCATGGTGCGGGAGCGCTTTCCCCAGGCCCGACTGATCGAGAATCAGGAGAACGTGGGGTTCGCCCGGGCCAACAACCAGGCCATCCGCCATAGCCAGGGCGCGTTCATCCTCCTGCTCAACTCCGACACCCTGATCCATCCTCACGCCCTGAACAGGTTGGTGGGGTTTATGGAGGCGCATCCTGGGGCGGGCATGGTCGGGCCCCGGGTGCTCAATCCCGATGGCTCCCTCCAGCCCTCCTGCACCCCCTTTCCCACGCTGGCCCGGGAGGCGTGGCGTCTGTTCCACGGCGATCGCCTCAAGCCCCTGGCCGTCTATCCCATGGCGTCCTGGGAAGTCACCCGTCCCCGGCAGGTGGATGTGCTGATGGGGGCCTGTCTTCTGGCCCGACGGGAGGTCATCGACCAGATCGGGCTGCTGGACGAGACGTTCTTCATGTATTCCGAGGAGGTGGATTGGTGTCTGCGGGCGAAGCGGGCGGGATGGGAGGTGTGGTGGGAGCCGCGGGCGACCATCACCCACTATGGCGGACAAAGCAGTCGCCAGGCGCAGCAAGCCATGTTTTTGCAGCTCTATCGCAGCAAAGTGTTGTTCTTTCACAAGCATTATGGCCGAACCCGCACCCTGGCCTATAAAATCCTGCTGACCCTGGCCGCCCTGCCTCGGCTGGCCCTGGCCCTCCTCGCACTGCTTGAATCTCCGACCCGGCAAGCGCAACACCGCCAACTGGCCGCCAACTACCGGCTCCTCTTGTCTCGGGTATGGGGGTATTGACATGGTAGCGCGATGCTCTCGGCGCACTCCGCGTCCGTTGCGGTGAAAAGAAAAGCGATCTCCGCTTTTGATGTGACTTGCCCCCAAGCGCCACCTGGCGATATAATGGGATCATCATCCCCTCTTGAGAGTTGCCCCATGAAACTGGAAGAGTTACTGGCCGATATTCATGCCCTTGAAGAAGAGCTTTTAGACTTTGAACGCAAATACGGCATTCGGTCGGAGACTTTTTATGCCGCGTATGTGAGTGGTGAAGAACCTGATGATGACGCCTGGGTATTGGATTTTGGAGAGTGGGCCAGCATCTACCGCACCTGGCTTGCCCGTCAGGCTGAATATCGTAATGAAATCCAACGATTGCAACGGGATTCCTCCAGCGCCAGCATCAAAGGCCTTATCAGGGTAGCGGCATGAATCCACTGGAAACACCGGAAGATTACGAGCTTTTTTTGTATACACTGCCGGAACGTTTTCCTTCTATCCATCATTCTACACTCACATTCATTCGCAGGGGCGTAACTTTGGCGCGTGTGGCGGGAGAGTTGTTTTTCGATGATGATATACGGTTGGTGGTTCGAGAGCGGTTGGTTTATCATCGCCTGCCTATGGTTTTGGATTCGTACGGGTATGAAGTCTGGCGAAGTGACAAAAAATTGTATTGGTACGATTCCCAACCGCATCCTGCAGATCCATCACTACAAGTCAATCACCCTCATCATAAACATATTCCGCCCAATATCAAACATCATCGCGTGCCCGCTCTTGAGATGAGCTTTCATCGGGCCAATATCCCCTTTTTAATTCAGGAAGTTGAGAAGCTGTTGAAAACGATGGAAGGATGAATTGCGATTGTGTCTTCCGCATACTCTGAGGTGAACCTTTTTGCGGGCGAGCCAAAACTGAATACTGCTCACTGATTACTTTCTTTTCCCCCTATGCACATCCTCTTCCTCACCCAGGTCTTTCCCTATCCCCTGGATGCTGGCCCCAAGGTGCGGGCCTATTACGTCCTCCGCTATCTGGCGGAACGAGGGCATCGGATCACCTTGCTCAGCTTCGTGCGACCTGCTGACGAGGAGGAAAGCATCGCCCATTTGCGGACGTTTTGTGATGAGGTCATTACAGTGCCCATGCCCCGCAGCCATGTCCGGGATGCCCTGGCCCTGGCCCGCAGTCTGTTCACTGGCCAACCTTTCCTCATCACCCGCGATCACGTATCCACCATGGCCGCTACGGTGCAACGATTGCTGCAAACGCAGGATTTCGACGCAGTCCATGCCGACCAGTTGTGGATGGCCCCCTACGCCCTCCTGGCCCGCACATCCAACCCTGCTCCCCACCTCATCCTCGACCAGCACAACGCCGTCTTTCAGATCCCTCGCCGTCTGGCCGAGACGACAACCAACCCCCTGGCCCGCCACCTTTTGGCCCGCGAGGCCCGGATCATGGCCCGCTACGAGAGAGACATCATCCGCCAGTTCCATCGCGTCGTTTGGGTCACCGAAGAAGACCAACGTGCAGTGACAGGAGCTCAGCCTGCATCCGACGAGCCTCCCTCGCCCTTTCGCCCCTTCGCCCCTTCGCCCCACCGCCATTCTGTGATTCCCATCTGCGTTGATCCTGAACAAAAGCGTCCCGTTGCTCGGGTAAACGCGCCCCGTCGCGTCACCTTCCTGGGAGGGTTGCACTGGCCGCCTAATGCCGCGGGCGTGGTATGGTTCGCCCAGGAGGTCTGGCCTCTTGTGGCGAGGGAGGTTCCGGACGCCCGCCTCACCATCATCGGCAAAAATCCGCCCAGGGCCCTTACCCAATCCCCGGCCGCCAACATCGATATCACCGGTTACGTGGCCGATCTGGCCCCCTATTTGCAGGAGACCGCGGTCTTCATCGTGCCGTTGCACGCGGGCGGCGGCATGCGGGTGAAGATTCTGGATGCCTGGGCCTGGGGGTTGCCCGTGGTCAGCACGACCATCGGCGCCGAGGGCCTGGCCGCGCAACCGGGCGAGAATCTGCTGTTGGCCGACGACGCGCAGGGCTTCGCCCGGGCCGTTGTGGCGGTGTTGCAGCAGCCTGCCCTGGGGGAGCGCCTGGCTCGGGCGGGCCGGGAGACCGTGGAACGGGCGTACGACTGGCGCAAAGTCTATCGGGCGTGGGACCAGGTATATGATTTCGCAGCGAAGGAAGCAGGGACAAAATTATAGCTCGGCCCCCTTTGCGAACTCTGCAATGAAAAATTCATGGTAACTACTAAGGTAGCGGGCGCGGTTCCTCAGCAACAGGCATGAAAGGCTT
>CAZDCN010000317.1:0-4045 GCA_964503945.1 uncultured Caldilineales bacterium | reverse complement strand
CGCCCCTGGTGGAACGGCAGATCGCGGACCAGGCCCGCACCCGCGGCATCTCCCCCCAAGACGTCGTGGAACAGGTGATGCTGGAGCCCGCGGCCATCAAACAGCTTATCGAGCCGGAGGAGGTGGCGGGCATGGTGCGCTACCTTTGCTCCGACGACGCGCGTCACATCACCGGATCGGTTTTTACCCTGGATGCGGGGTGGACTGCCCGATAACCCTCTATTGAACCCATACCAAAACCCAAATCCATACATCATCAAGGAGTTATCAACATCATGGAATATCGAAACATGGGCCGCACCGGCCTGAAGCTCAGTGAAATCTCTCTGGGCGGCTGGCTCACCTTCGGCGGCCAGGTGGATGACGACACCGCGTTCGCCTGCCTCGATGTCGCCGTAGAGCATGGCGTCAACTTCATCGATCTGGCCGACGTGTACGCCCGCGGCAACGCGGAGCGGGTCTTCGGGCGCTGGCTCAAGGGCAAAAAACGCAGCGATTTTGTCATCTCCAGCAAAGTCTATTGGCCCATGAGCGACAACGTGAACGACCGCGGCCTGAGCCGCAAGCACATCATGGAATCGGTGGAAGGCAGCCTGAGACGCCTGGGCACGGATTATCTCGACATCTATTTCTGCCATCGCCATGACCCCGAAACGCCTCTGGAGGAGGTGGTGCGGGCCATGACCGACCTGGTGCAGCAGGGCAAAATCCTCTATTGGGGAACCAGCGTCTGGGAGGCCGATCAGATCGAGGGGGCCGTGGACATCGCCCGGGAATGGCTGGGGTATCAGCCCTTCGTGGAGCAGCCCCGCTACAACATGCTGGACCGCCACATCGAAGACGCGATCCTGCCCATGTGCGCGGAGAAGGGCCTGGGCATCGTGGTTTGGAGCCCCCTGGCCCAAGGCGTGCTCACCACCAAGTACCTGGACGGCATCCCCGAGGACTCCCGCGCCACCTACTCCCACTGGATCAAGGAAGACCTGACGCCCGAGAACATCGCGCGGGTGAAGCAGCTCAACGCCATCGCCGGCGACCTGGGCCTGACCATGCCCCAGCTCGCGCTGGCCTGGATCCTGCGCCGTCCCGAGATCAGCAGCGTCATCACCGGCGCCAGCCGTCCCGAGCAGGTGGAGGAAAATGTCAAGGCCAGCGGCGTCGAACTTCCCGAGGACGTGTTGGCCGAGATCGAGCGCATCCTCGCCTGATTCGCCTCCTCGCCCATTCGCCCATGTATCCCCTCCGTCTTCAGCCCAAATTCGATCATCGCCTCTGGGGCGGACAGCGCCTGGCCCGCTGGCTGGGCCTGCCCCCGCCCCTGCCCGAGGACCTGGCCGAAATCTGGCTCGTCTATGCGGAAAATCCCATCCTCAACGGGCCGTTGCAGGGCAAAACGTTGGGCCAGGCCGCGCAGGCCCTGGGCGAACGCCTGTTGGGCAGCCAAAGCATCCCCCGCTACGGCCTCGACTTCCCCCAACTGACCAAATTCATCGACGCCAACGCCCGGCTCAGCATCCAGGTCCATCCCGACGACACCTACGCCCACACGGTGGAGGCCCACACCGGCTTTCACGGCAAAACCGAAGCCTGGTACATCCTCCATGCGGAGCCGGGCGCGACCCTCATCTACGGGCTGGAGCGGCCCAGCAATCGGGAGGAGTTCGCCCGCGCGGTGAAAGAAGGCTGGCTGGAGGACCTGGTCCACTACCTGCCCGTGCGGACGGGCGATGTCATCTTCGTCCCCGCGGGCACCCTCCACGCCATCAACGAAGGCGTCATGCTCTTCGAGATCCAACAGAAATCGGACCTGACCTACCGGGTGTATGACTACAATCGCCGCGGGCCCGATGGCAAATTGCGGGAGCTCCACCTGGAGAAGGCCCTGGACGTGATCCGCTACGAACCCCCGGCCCAGGAGCAAATCCCGCCCATCCAGCTAGAGCCGGGCCGGGACCTGCTGGTGGCCTGCCCCTACTTCGCGCTGGAGCACCATCATCTGACCGATGCCCGGGCCTACGCCACCCGCCCCACCAGCTTCGAAACCTGGACGGTCATCGAGGGAAGGGCCACGGTCGCGGGCCAGTCATTGGACCTGGGACAATCCCTTGTCCTCCCCGCCCATCTCGGCGATTACGCCATCGAGCCCCAGGGCGAGGCCACCCTGCTCCGCACCTACTACCCCCATCTGGAAGAAGACCTCATCGCCCCCCTGCGTCAGCTTGGCTACAGCGATGCCCGCATCGCCCAGACCGTGAAATCCGCCTGATCATGGCCGAAAAACTCCGCATCTACGTGGCCGCCACCGCGGACCTGGAGGCCCAGCGCAGCATCTTCGGGCATCTCCTGGCCCATCTGCCCGTGCAGATGGGCATGGAAATCCGCCGCTGCCCGCCCGAGGGGGCATCTTATGACGACCTCTTCGAGCGCATCAGCAACGTGGATCGCTTCTACTTCCTCATGGGCAGAGACATCATCGCGCCCGCGGGCGTGGAATGGGACCTGGCCATGCAGTTGCAGCGCCCCACCCTGCCCCTGCGCCGCCGCAACCCCATCACGCCCAGCGCCTTCCTCTTCATCACCCAGGCCGTCCTGCAAGTGCCCCTGAAGGATTGGCGTTTCTTCCAGACGAACCTGGAGCTGGCCCGCATCCTGGCCCAGGACCTCATCGAGCTGCTGCTCCACCCCCGCAACCGCTACGGCCTCACCCCGGGCGAAGTGCTGCTGCTGGAACAACGCCTGCAGCAGGTCCGGGCGGGCCAATGGCCGGGCTGGGACGATCTGCCCCAGGAGCTGTTGACCGAAGGAGGCGTCCTCCTCGACGCCCGCCCCGACCTGAGCAACCCCCTCGACCACCTCCCCAACTTCGCACTCCCCTCGTCCCACGCCGAACCTCTGACCCCAGAGGACTGATAACCATCCCATGCCCCCACGCATCGACTTACGATCCGACACCGTCACTCAGCCCACGCCCGCCATGCGCGAGGCCATGGCCCGCGCCCAGGTGGGCGACGACGTCTTTGGCGAAGACCCCACCGTCAACGAGCTGGAAGCCCTGGCCGCGTCCATGTTCGGCAAAGAAGCGGGGCTGCTGGTCACCAGCGGCACCCAGGGCAACCTGGTCAGCCTCCTGGCCCACTGCAACCGCGGGGATGAGGTGATCATGGGCCACGACTCCCACACCTACAACTACGAGCAGGTGGGCTCCGCGATGCTGGGCGGCGTCGTCCCCCGCATCGTCCAAAATCAGCCCGACGGCACGCTGCGCCTGGAGGACATCGAGGCCGCGATCATGCCCGACAACGTCCACTTCGGCGTCAGCCGCCTGATCAGCCTGGAGAACACCCACAACCGCTGCGGAGGCGCGTATCTCACGCCCGCCTACACCCAGGCCGTGGCCGATCTGGCCCGCCGCCGGGGCCTGAAGCTCCACATCGACGGCGCGCGCATCTTCAACGCGGCCGTCGCCCAGGGCGTGGATGTGAAAGACCTGACCCGAGACGCGGATTCGGTCACCTTTTGCCTGAGCAAGGGCTTGAGCGCGCCGGTGGGGTCTGTAGTCGTGGGGTCGAGGGCATTCATCAAGCGGGCGCGGCGGGTGCGCAAGGCGCTGGGCGGGGGCATGCGACAGGCCGGCGTCATCGCGGCCGCGGGCATCGTCGCCCTCACCGAGATGGTGGACCGCCTGGCCGAGGATCACGCCAACGCCCGGCTGCTGGCCGAGGGGTTGGCCCGGCTGCCGGGCGTCGAGCCGGAGCCGGTGCACACGAACATCGTCTACTTCCGGGTGAACCATCCTCGCTACGCCGCGCCCGCGCTGCAAGACGCGCTGCTGGCCCGAGGCGTGGGCGTGCTGGCCCTGGGCCCAGACCGCATCCGCGCGGTCACCCACTACGGCATCGAA
Source organism: uncultured Caldilineales bacterium (assembly GCA_964503945.1). Taxonomy (GTDB): domain Bacteria; phylum Chloroflexota; class Anaerolineae; order J102; family J102; genus M2005. Next base: position 144 of record CAZDCN010000317.1, on the reverse strand, counting down.
GCGGGCGACATCGAGGAGGCCCTCGACATGTTCGCTTCGCTGCTCCGAAAATAGATGCCTCACGCAAAGCCGCCAAGGCGCAAAGGGAGAAAGAGGCAAAGAAAAGCAGGTTTGCAGGTGGCAGGCGGCAAGCCAACTTGCGCA
>CAZDCN010000316.1:0-4049 GCA_964503945.1 uncultured Caldilineales bacterium | reverse complement strand
ACGCATTACGCATTACGCAGTACGGAATACGCACCCATTTGCATCGGTATCGGCGGGCCGCTGCCCGTGGCGCCTGCTTCAAAAAAGCGCTTTTGGGACGGTCGGGAGGGATGCCTCATTGTCACCTTTCCCCGCGTATGTAGGGGATGCCCAGGGCCGCGGGCGCGCCCAGATGGCGCCGCATGCGCTCCCCCGTGGCGAACACCAGCACCAAAATCGTAAACAGATAGGGCAACATGTTCAGGAAGTAGGTGGGAATGGTGATGCCGATGGTCTGCAGGTTGAATTGCAGCGCCTGCACGCCGCCGAACAGCCACGCGCCCACCATGGCCCGCCACGGCTCCCAGAACGCGAAGATGACCAACGCGATGGCGATCCAGCCCCGCCCCCCGCTCATGCCTTCGGTCCAGCCCGGGGTGTAGGCCAGGGAGAGGGAAGCGCCCCCCAGCCCCGCCAGCACGCCGCCCACAAAGGTGTAGATGTAGCGAATGCGGGCCACGTTCACGCCCATGACATCCGCGGTGGCCGGGTCCTCGCCCACCGCGCGCAGGTGCAGCCCGGGCCGGGTGCGATGGATGAAGTAGGCCGAGGCCGGGACCAGCAGAAAGGTCAGATACACCAAAATATCGTGGTTGAAAAGCACAGGGCCCACGATGGGCAGATCGCTGAGCACGGGGATGTGGATGGCGCTGAACTGCGGGCCCTGCACCCCCACGTAGTTCTGTCCCAAAAAGGAGGACAGCCCGATGCCGAAAATCGTCAACGCCAGACCGCTCACCACCTGGTCGGCGTGGAGGGTGATGGTGAGGAAGGCGTGGATGAGGCTGAGGATTCCCCCCGCGAACATGGCCGCGAGCACGCCCGCCCACGGGTTGCCCGTATTCACCGCCACGATAAAGCCGGACACGGCCCCTACCAGCATCATGCCCTCGACGCCCAGATTGAGGATGCCCGATCGCTCTGCGAAGATTTCGCCCACGGCCGCGTAAATCACGGGCGCGCCGGCTCGGATGGCGGTTGCCAGGATGGTGATGAAGAACGCTATGTCCATACGCTTTACCGGATTCGCAGGCGGTAGCGGCTGAAGATCTCGCCGCCCAGGACGAAGAAGAGAATGAGGCCTTGTAAAATGTCGGAAATGGAGCGGGGCAAATTCATGGTGAGCTGGATCTGATCCCCGGCCACCAGCAATCCCCCAAACAACACGGCCACCAATAACACGCCGAAGGGATTGAGCTTGGCCAGCCAGGCCACGATGATGGCGGTGTAGCCATAGCCGGGCGAAAGGCCCCGCTGCAGACGATGAGCTACGCCCGCCATCTCGGCCATGCCCGCCAGCCCCGCCAGCGCGCCCGAAAGGATCATCACCAGGATGATGTTGCGCACGATGGGCATGCCCGCGTGTCGGGCCGCTTCCGGGTTCTCGCCGATGACCCGCACCTCATAGCCCCATTTGGTGCGGCTCAGCAGGAACCAGATGAACACTGCGGCCAGTAGAGCCAGGAGCAGCCCCGCATGCACGCGGTGACCCTTGGGCAGCAACGGCAGCCAGGTCAGCTTGGGCAGCCAGATGGCTTTATCCAGCGGTGCGGTGTTGGGAAAGCCCAGCCCGCCCGGGTCTCGCCACAGGATATCCACGAAATAGAGGACCCAGGAGATGGCTACATAGTTCAGCATCAGCGAGGTGATGATCTCGTTCACCTGCAACACGCCCTTCAACAGGCCGGGGATGGCGCCCCACAACCCGCCCGCAACCACGGCTGCACCCACCATCAGCAGGATGGCCAGCCAGGGGGGCAGATTCCAGGCGGGATACAGGAACAACCCCACGCCCGCGGCGGCCCACGCGCCTATCCACAACTGCCCTTCCGCGCCGATGTTCCACAGCTTCATGCGGAAGGCCACCGAGACGCCCAAACCGGCCAGCATCAGCGGAATCGCCTTGACCAGGGTCTCGGACACGCCGTAGCCTGTGCCGAACGCGCCCTCGAACATGGCCCGATAGGCCTCCCAGGGGTTCACGCCCTGCGAGGCGATGATCAGCGCGCCCGCCAGCAGGGCCAGCGCCACCGAGGCGATGGGGATGGCCCACGAAAGCCACCAGGGCGACGTCAACCGCCGCTCCAGGCTGAGGCGGGGAAGTCGACGGGTAGTGGAAGGGGATGGGTTCATAACGCCAGGTTGAGATGGGAGGGATTGCGATGGGGGAACGGGCGTGTGAGCGTGTGAGCGTGTCAGCGTGTCGGCGTGTCGGCGTGTCGGCGTATGAGGAGCCTCGTTCACGGGGCGTTGTTTTATAGTCCGGAGTCTTCAGCTCCGGGCGGGTGCGGATGGCTAGCGGCAAGTCGCAGGTGGCAAGTCGATCCGCGCAACCTCATTTGCGATCCGCCACTGGCCACTTGCAAACCTGATCTTCATTCGTGTTTTTCCTATTTGCGTCTTCTCTCAGTGAGACGTTTCTAAAGCGGGTTGTTTCTGATGGAGGCGCTGGCCCGCCATCATCAGGCCGATTTCGTTGCGCTCGGCCCGGTCTGCAGGCAATTCGCCCATGATCTCGCCTTCGTAGATGACCAGAATGCGGTCCGAAAGCTGCATGACTTCGTCCAGGTCTTCGGAGATGAGGAGGATGCCCGCGCCCTTGTTCCGCTCTTCGATGAGCAGCTTGCGCACCGCTTCCGTCGCGCCTACATCCAGGCCCTGGGTGGGATGCATGGCAATGATGATTCCCGGTTCGGAGCTGAGCTCCCGGGCCAGGATGAGCTTCTGCAGATTGCCGCCCGAAAGCAGTCGGGCTTTGGTGCGGATGCCGGGTGCGGCAATGTTGAACCGCTTGACCAGGTTTCGGGCGAATTCGCGCACATAGCGCCAGTCGATGAGGGGGCCGCGGGCCACGGGCCGACGGCGATAATGCTTCATAATCAGATTTTCAGAAAGGCTCATGTTGCCAACCGAGCCCTCCTTGTGCCGGTCCTCCGGGATCTGCGCCACGCCCTGCCGGATGATCTCCTTGGTCGAAGCCTGGGTGATGTCCTTGCCATACAGGTAGATGCGCCCCTGCTCGATGGGCCGCAGCCCATACAGCGCCTCGGCCAGCTCGGTCTGACCATTGCCCGAGACCCCCGCCACTCCTACGATCTCATGGGCCCGCACCACGAAACTCACCCCTCTCAGCGCGGGCAGGCCCTTGTCGTTGCGCACATGCAAATTCTCCACCCGCAACACCTCCTTGCCGGGCGCGACCTCGGGCTTTTCGATGCGGAAGATGACCGGGCGCCCCACCATCATCTCTGCCAGGCTCTCTTTGGTCACCTCCTCGATGTTCACCGTGGCCACCACCTTGCCCTGGCGCAGCACCGTCACCCGGTCCGCGATGGCCATCACCTCATCCAGCTTATGGGAAATGAAGATGATGGTGTGGCCCTTCTCGGCCATGCTGCGCAGGGTCTTGAACAGCTCCTCGGTCTCCTGGGGCGTGAGCACCGCGGTGGGCTCGTCCAAAATCAAGATTTGAGCCCCGCGATAGAGGGCCTTGATGATCTCCACCCGTTGTTGCTCGCCCACGCTGAGCTGCCAGATGAAGGCGTCGGGATCGATTTTCAGGCCATACTGCTCCGAAAGCGCCTGGATTTTCGCCCGAGCTTTTTCCAGGCTCAGCCGAAATCGGGGTTCATCCAGCCCGAGAATGACATTTTCAATGACCGTCAGCGTGGGGACCAGGCGGAAGTGCTGATGCACCATGCCCACGCCCGCCTCGATCGCGTCTCGGGGCGAGTGGAAGATGACTTTCTGGCCGTTGATGAAGATTTCCCCCTCCTCGGGCGCATACAGCCCGGAAAGCACGTTCATCAGAGTGGATTTACCGGCCCCATTTTCCCCCAGCAGTGCATGAATCTCCCCGCGACGAGCGATGAAGGTCACATGGTCGTTCGCCACCACGCCGGGAAATCGTTTGACGATATCCCGCATTTCCACAGCGTTGTCCGATTGATGGGCCGTTGGCGTGTTCATCCGCGGTTGAGAGATGGAGCATGCGAGGAGTGTTCGGTTGG
>CAZDCN010000315.1:2285-4058 GCA_964503945.1 uncultured Caldilineales bacterium | reverse complement strand
AAGCGCCTATAGCGTCCGAGTTCACTCGGCCAGCGCCTATTTACGAAGCAGGCGCAAAGAGAGCTTGGCGATCTCGGCGTCTTGGCGTGATATTTTCTCACGGCTCGCGCACGCAGCGATACCCGTGCCGCGGGTTGCCCCAATCCTTGGGCTGCTTGCCCACCCGCCCATTGTAGCTCACATACCACGCCTCCTCCGGGCCCGCCTCCTCGCCCGACCAGTAGTAGATGGGCGGCTCATCGGGCGCCCACAGGGGCGTCTCCTTGTCCGGGCGACGCGCGCACTTAACCCGGCCCGCCTTGCCATCCCACGCGCAACCTGCGCTCTCCCCATGATGCACCAGGGAGCCCACGATCTCCTCGGTCGTGGGCATGCGCCAGATGTCCTGGCGCTCGGGCATGAGCCACTGGCCCGACGCGTCCAAATAGCGGCAGAGCCCCGTGCGCTCCATATCGGCTTGCGTGGCGTGGCCCGGACGGAATGCTTCGCCCGTTTTCAGCCCCACGGGCGGGCGCCCGTACCACGCCAGCATGTCCCAACTGGGATACCCGCCCCAGGGCTGCCGCCAGTTCCAACCGGGGCCCGCGGGGGCCCACACCAGGGCCGCGCCCTCGCCCTGGATGAGCCGCGCGCCCCGGTCGCCGTCATCCACCCGGGCGAGGTTGCGGGGCAGCATGACCGCGGAGACCCCCAGGATGATGAGCCCGGGCAGGCCCAGGGCCAGGAGGTAGGGGAGAGAACGTCGCCGGGGAGGGGCGTCGGGCGATGGGTGAAAGGCCGCGCGCCCGCCCCACAAAAACAACAACCCCACCGCCAGGGTGAGGAAGGTGAGGGGGAACCAGGCCGCCAGGATCTGCGTGGTGAGATGCCCCCATCGGGCCCGCAGCACGAAAAAGGTGAACCAGGCTCCGACCAGGAGGATGGCCGCGCCGCCCAGCCGCGGCCATCGCAACGCCAGCAGCGTGAGGCCCAAGGTGATGGCGAAGGGCGCGAGATAGGCCAGCGGTTGGGGAAAGAGCAATCCCCACCCTTCGTAATACAGCTCCGCCGCGCCCCAAAAAGCCCAGATGGCGGTGATGGCGGTCATGAGGATGGCGGCCAGCCATCCCGCCCATGCTCTGAACGATGATTTCATTTCCCTACCAGATTATCGGTACATCATATCGAGCAAGATTGGCATCCTTGGTCATGATGGACATGTTTTCCCATAATGCCTGAGCGACTAAAAGCCGATCAAAAGGATCGCGATGGATCATCGGCAGCGTCAGAATAGTTCGTGTGTGCTCTTTTTCGATGGGCAGCCAACGAATATCATTTATCTGGAAGAATTCGTCAAGGGTATCTTCCCAGCCCTGAGGCAATTTCAATTTGCCAATGCCGATTTTGATGCAGATTTCCCAATAACTGGCGGCGCTAAAATAGAGGGCGTTCTCCACATCGACAAACGCTAGTCGAGCATTCTCACTCAATCCAACGCCAGAAACTGCCCACAGAAGTGCATGGGTGTCCAGAAGGATTTTCATGCCATGTAATCAGCAAAATCTTCCAAAGGCGCGTCGAAATCATCAGCCATGTAGAGAATGAAATCGGGTGCGATACCGATCTGTCGCTGTTTGCGCATTTCGGGCACCACAACCAGCTTGACCATAGGCTGTTTCCCTTTGGCGATAACGATTTCTTCGCCTTCCAATGCTTCTTTAATAAGCCGGGATAAGTGGGTTTTGGCCTGATGAATCGTAACCTGTTTCATATTTCTTATTCTAGCTAAGTTTC
>CAZDCN010000315.1:0-2185 GCA_964503945.1 uncultured Caldilineales bacterium | reverse complement strand
GTTTTGGCCTGATGAATCGTAACCTGTTTCATATTTCTTATTCTAGCTAAGTTTCGTGACTAAGTCAAATATTTTAGGGATACTGATCACTGCCTGCGAAACGCATCCGCCCAGTCGGCCAGAGCCTCTTGCCAGGGACGCAGGGTGACGCCCAGCGCGGCCGCGGCCCGGTTGACCAGCACCGCGCGCAGCGGCGGTTGGGCCGGGCGCTGCCATTCGGTGTGCGCGATGGGGGTGATGGGGATGTGGTCTCGGCCCGTCAGGCGCAGGGCCTCTTTGGCGAACTCGTAGCGGCTGGCGGCCTCGCCATTGACGAGATGATACACGCCCGGCGGCGCTTTCATGTCGATGAGCTGGAAGATGGCCCGGGCCAGGTCGGGCGCATAGGTGGGAACGCCGAATTCGTCGGCCACTACCCGCAGCGCGCCATGCTTATCGGCCGCGGCCACGATCTTGGCCGGGAAGTTGTTCCCGCCGGGGGAGAAGAGCCAGGAGATGCGGATGATGCGGGCCCGGGTGTGATAAAAGCGGACGGCGTTCTCGCCCGCCAGTTTGGACCGGGCGTACGCGCTGCCATGCACGTTGTCGGGCAGGTCCCATTCATCGTAGGGCTGCCCCTGCCGCGTGCCATCGAACACCTCGTTGGTGGAGATGTGCCAGAGGGACGCGCCCAGCTCCTGACAGGCGCGGGCGAGAAAGCCCGCGGCGTGGGCGTTGATGCGGTAGGCCAGGTCGGGCTCGGCCTCCGCGGCGTCCACATTGGTGTAGGCCGCGGTGTTGATGACGATCTCGGGCCGCATCTCCCGCAGCGCGTATTGGGTGGAAGCCGCGTCGGTGATGTCGTATTCGGGCAAGTCCATGCCCAGAAGTTCGTGCTCGGTGGGGAAGTGGAACAGCGTGCGGCCGAGCTGGCCTTTGTGTCCAACGATGAGGATGCGGGTCATAGAGTGGGGAATAGGATTAGGAATGGGAATAGGAATAGGGTTGAGGGCGATAGAGGAGGTTACCCTTCATCGGATGCGTCTTGTGCGGATTGGGAGGGTTTGATGAGAGGAACGAAGCGCACCGGTCCCAGGGATTCCTTGATGAGATTGCCGTCGATTTTGGTCACCAGCCACAACGTCTGGCTCCAATCCTCCTTGCCCACGGGAATGACCATGCGCCCGCCCTCGGCCAGTTGGGCGATGAGGGCCTGGGGCCATTCGGGCGCAGCCGCGGTGACGATGATGGCGTCGAAGGGCGCTTCCTCGGGCCAGCCCTCCCAGCCATCCCCCACTCGAAAGTGGATGTTCTGGTATCCCAGCTCCTGCAGGATGCGCTTCGCCCGGGCTTGCAGCTCTTCTCGCACCTCGACGGTGTAGACTTCGCCCGCCAGCTCCGCCAGGATCGCGGTCTGATACCCCGACCCGGTGCCGATCTCCAGCACTTTCGATTCGGGCGTGAGCTGGAGGGCCTGGGTCATCAGCGCCACCACGTAGGGCTGGGAGATGGTCTGGCCCGAGCCGATGGGCAGGGGGCGATCGTCGTACGCGTACGGTTGCAGATGCTCGGGCACGAAACGGTGCCGGGGCACGCGTTCTATCGCGGCCAACACATCGGGGTCCGTGATGTCAGTCCAGCGTGGGGGCCATGTGGGCATTGCTTTCCTGGGTTTTCAGGGCGAGATGGGCGGCGATAGGGGGACGCCGGAAGTTTTGGAAGACGCGGCGGGCGATCTCGGCCTGACCGCGGGCAGTGAGGTGAACGCCGTCCCCCTGCCACGAATCCTCGGGCATGGCAAAGGAGACTTCCACCAGCGCGGCTTCCCCGTCCCGGGCCAGATCCCGCAGGGCGGTGTTGTAGCGGGGGCAGGGCGCAAAGTGAGGGTCTTGGGCCATGGCCGGGGCCAGGGGGGCTATGGTTACCAGTCCAGGCAGCGCCTTCATGGCCCGGGCCTGCTGCATCATCCATTCCAGGATGCTGAGAAAGGCCTTCATGGGCACTTGGGACTCGACATCGGCCTCGGTTTCTCCTTCGGGCAGGGGGTTTAGGAGATAGCCCAGGCGTCGCAGCATGGCGTTGCGCCCCCACCAGGTCTGTTCGTTGCGGTGGAAGACCTCGATGCGACGGTCCACCACGGGGCTGTGGGCGCGGCGGCAATCATTGGCCCCCATGGCGATGAGGAGCAGATCGGGGCGATGGGCCC
>CAZDCN010000314.1:0-4065 GCA_964503945.1 uncultured Caldilineales bacterium | reverse complement strand
ACCTGCGGGCTAACAACCACGCCCCGTCAACGGGGCTTTGGCCGGGATCACCCGCCCGAAAGCCGGGTTCACCCGGCGTCGTTTCATAGCCCGGAGCTGAAGCTCCGGGCGCTCACGCGCAAACCCTGAAAAGGCGCCCATGGCGTAGCCCGCTACGCGGCGGGGGAACCGTCCGCCTCATCCCCCGCGTGCTCGCTGCTTTCCGGGCCGTTCTCATCGTCGGGCATGGCTTCGGAGAACGTTGCATCCCCTTCGGAATCTGGTTGGTCGGATGCCGTCTCACGCCCCAGCTCGTGGGAAAGTTCGTCAGCAGGCTCATCGGCATCCTCAACCGATGGCTCTTCCACGGCGACGGGAGCAGGCTCATCCGCCGGGGCTTCGTCCTCCGGCTGGGCTTTCTCTTCGCCCCGGGCTGCTTCCTCGACCTCCGCAGCCACAGGCGCCATCGCGTCCGCTTCTTCTGCAGGCGCGGATTCCGTCTCAACCGTTTCAGGGACGGGCGCTTCATCGACCGGGGGCGGCGGAGGGGGCGGCGGCCCTTCGGCCAGGATCACGGGCGTGATCAGGTCATACTCCGTCGGCGTCGCCAACTCCTCATCCGCTTCCTCCTCCTCGCCCGCCACCTGGCCCCAAATCTGGCGGATCAGCAGATAGCCGACGATGAAGATGAAAACGATGACAGCGAAGATCAGCAGATACCACAGCCATCCCCAAGGCCCCTTCGCGCCCGCCTGCGGTCCCAGGGGCGGCGTGGGCGCCTTCGTGGGCCAGGCCGCAGGATAGGCCGCGGTGGCGGTGGGGAAAGGCGTCGGCGATCCCACAGGCGCGATGGAAGCCGGCGTGGCCGTAGGCGGGGGTGACGCGCCCGAACCGGGCGCGGTGGGGACGATGATCACGGGCGTGGGCGAGGGCTGTCCCGGTGCGGGGGGAGGCGCCGTAGGCGGAACAGGCGCGCACACCTTCAACGAGACGTCATCCACCAGCATGGAGGCCCGTCCCGCGCCGCCGTCGTTGAACACGTTGAAATAGATGACGATGTCTCGGCCCAGGTAGCGCGAGAGGTCGAATCGCTTGTATTCCCACTGGGTGGACGGCTGAGCAGATCGCCAGAGGATGTCCAGCGTGCGCTTGGTACGGCCATCCAGCACCACCAGCTCCCCGTAGTCGCCGGGATCGCCATCGGTGCGGTTCCAGTGCCAGAATTCCAGGGTGGCGGAGGCATAGCCGCGCGGCAGGCGGACCCGCTGCTGGATGGAGGAGTAGGAGCGGATGTTGGGGCGGGCGTAGTCATCGTTGCCCAAAAGGGCGGAACGCAAACCTGAATGCGCGGCCAGGGAGGTGTAATGCCCGCGCAGTTTCGTATCCCCAAACCGCCAACCATTTCCGGCCTCGAAGCCGCCGTTGATCAGCAACTCATTGCAGATGACGCCCGGCGGGGGCGTGGCCGTGGCCACGGGAGCAGGCGCAGGAGGGGGAGTGAACGTGGCGACCGAGGCCAGGGTGGGGGTGGCCGTGACGATGACGGGCGTGGGCGTGGCGGTGATGAACGCGGAGGTGGGCGTGGGGGTGGGCGTGTTGGTCACCACCACCGGCGTGGGGGTGGCCGTGATGAAGGAGGACGTGGGCGTCGGGGTGGGGGTGTTGGTGACGACGATGGGCGTGGGCGTCGCGGTGACAACGACAGGCGTCGGCGTGGGGGTGGCCGTCACCACGACGGGCGTGGGCGTGGCCGTGGGAGGGGGAGGCGTCGGCGTCGCGGTGGGCGGCGCGGCGGTTCCGCCGGTGCACAACTCCAGGGTGACGTCGTCGATATACATGGCGGTGACCCCGCCCTTGCCGTCGTTGTACACATTGAAGTAGATGCCGATCTGCATCCCGATGAATTCGCTGATGTCGAATTCCAGGGTCTGCCAGGCCCGGGCGTCACTGACCGCGGTCCACACCCGACGCAAAGGCTGGCCCGCGCTGTTCATGATGATGAGCTCCTGCGCGTCCCGGCTGTCGTAGGGCTGGCTGATGGGAAACACGTGCGCGCGCAGACGCAGCAAACTGCCCGCGGGCACGGTCACCAGTTGCTGCATGGAGGAATAGCTTTTCTTGTTCGGCCCCGAGAGGATGCCCAGGAGGATGCTGCGGTAGGGGCTGCGATAGCGATCGGTGACGTATTCGGCCCGGGCGGGCGTGTCGCCAAACACCCAGCCCGCGTTGCTTTCCATATCGCTGTTCACCAGCAATTGTGCGCAGGTTTGCAGTGCATTGGCGGACGTCGTTTCCGGAGAAGAAGCCTGCGCCCCAGGAAGCATCAGGAACGCCAGAGCAAAAACAAAGAGGAAATTTAGCGCCACGAAGACGCCCCAGCGATGACGCGACATGATATCCTTTTCAAAATGAATGGGGGATGGGGGAATAACGGATGATGGCGGGTACAGTTTACACCAGTTGCGGTTTTATGGCAATCAGCGAAAAGAACGCTTACCTAATGTGCGACTTGCTTCGCATGGGATGTTTTGTCGGTCGAACGCCCGCAGGCGACCTGCGGGCTCAAAATAACGTCCCGTCAACGGGGCTTTGCCGTGGTCCCCCGCCCGAAAGCCGGGTTCACCCGGCGTCGTGCCGTAGCCCGGAGCTTCAACTCCGGGTGATCGCGCGCCAACACGGAAAAGTTGCCCATGGCGTGTGCGCTTTTGTAAATGCGCCCACACACCTGGGGAGAGATGTGTGCTAAACTGGTTCCATGGGCAAACGACGACTTCCTCCCCGATTCGGCTGGGTGATAACGGCTTTCACCCTGGCCCTGATCTTTGTGGCTATCGCCCTGTTCATTCTGATCACGGACCCGGGCTCCCGCGGCGAACTGCCCCCGACCGCGCCCCCGGCCCCGCCATCCTCCCCGGCCCTAACGCCTTCTCCGCCCGCCACGCCCATCCCCCGCGACGCGACCATCCTGGAAGGGGATGACCGATCGCCCCAGTTGAAATATCTCACCGAAGATTGGGCCACGGACTGGACCCGACGCACCATCGCCACCCACGAGCTCCGCTCCGGCGGGCCGCCCCGCGACGGCATCCCCTCCATCGACGCTCCCCAATTCATCTCGCCCGAGGAAGCCGCGGACTGGCTGGGCGCGCGCGAGCCCGTCATCGCCCTGGAAGTGAACGGCGTCGCCCGGGCCTATCCCCTGCAAATCCTCATCTGGCATGAAATCGTGAATGACGTCATCGGCGATGTCCCCGTGGCCGTCACTTTCTGCCCTTTGTGCAACGCTGCGGTGGTTTTCGACCGGCGCTATCAGGGCCGGGTGTTCGAGTTCGGCGTCTCGGGCTTGCTGCGCAACTCCGACCTGATCATGTATGACCGGCAGACCGAAAGCCTGTGGCAGCAGTTCACGGGCGAGGGCGTTGTGGGAGAGATGGCGGGCGCGCAGCTGACCTGGCTGCCCGCCAGCATCATCAGCTTCGAAGACTTCGTCACCGCTCACCCCGACGGCGCCATCCTCTCCCGCGAGACCGGCTACAACCGGGCGTATGGCCGCAACCCCTACGTCGGTTACGACACCGTCGACCAAACCCCCTTCCTGTTCGACGGCCCTACCGACGAACGTCTGCCCCCCATGGCCCGGGTGGTCACCCTTTCTCTGAACGGCGAGGACGCGGCCTATCCCTACGACATTCTGGCCGAAAAACGCGTGGTGATGGATAACGTCGGCGGCCAGGACATCGTGATCTTCTACCAGCCGGGCGCGGTCAGCGCCTTAAACGCAGGGCAGATCGTGAACTCGAAGGACGTGGGCGCGACCGGCGTCTTCGACCCCAACCTTAACGGCCAGCCCCTGACCTTCGTCTGGAAGGAGGACGCGTTCGTGGACCAGCAGACGGGCAGCCGATGGAACATCTTGGGTGCGGCCACGGCCGGCCCGCTCTCGGGCCAGCGCCTCGCGCCCCTCCTCCACGCCGACCATTTCTGGTTCTCCTGGGCCGCGTTCAAGCCCGACACCCGCATCTATGCCGAGTAACCTGCTTCGTAAATAGACGTTAGCCTCGTCTGCGGAGACCTTCTCAGCGCCAG
>CAZDCN010000313.1:0-4071 GCA_964503945.1 uncultured Caldilineales bacterium | reverse complement strand
GATGGCTTCGGCGACAGCATCGTTCAGGCGGTAGCAATCCACATGGTAGAGCCGGCCGCCGTCGGGGAGGTCGTATTCGTTGATGAGGGTGAAGGTGGGGCTGGTGACCGGTTGGGTCACGCCCAGGGCCCGGGCCAGGGCCTGGGTGAACAGGGTTTTTCCCGCCCCCAAATCGCCGTAGAGGGCGATGACGACGGGAGGATGGAGGCCGCGGGCCAGGTTTCGGGCCAGCTCGCGGGTGGCTTCGGGGCTGTCGCTGAGAAAGGCGGGCATCGGATAAAACAAACCCCCGCGAAGCAAAGGCGGAGGCTTGGGGTTATCGGGAGTGGGATGCGTCAGAGGGGAATGATGGTGACTTTTCGGTCGGCCCCTTCACCGATGCTTTCGGTGCGAACGTCGTCGCGGTCGCGCAAGGCCAGGTGGATGAGTCTGCGTTCCCGGGGCGGCATGGGCTCCAGCACGATGGTGTGGCCTTCGCTCACGGCCCGGTCGGCCATGTTTCGGGCCAGGCGCTGCAGGCTTTGCTCCCGACGTTGCTTGTAGTTTTCCACGTCCACTTCGATGCGATGCCAGCGATGGGTGCGTTGGTTCACCACCAGCCGAGCCAGATATTGAATGGAATCCAGGGTTTCCGCGCGACGCCCGATGAGGATGCCCAGATCCTCGCCCGTGATGTTGAGGCGGTAGGTCGGCTCCTCCCCGTCATGCAGGACCGCGGCCTCGATGGCGGCGTGCAGCCCCATTTGCTCCAGCAGCCCTTGTAGAAACTCGGTGACCATGTCGAGAATGGCCTGCTCTTCCTCCGCGGCGTGATGGACGTCCGATTCCAAAACGCCCGGTTCGTCGTGCGGCTCCTCTTGGGACGACTCCGCCGGGGCAGCTTCCGGGGGCGTGGAGGCTGCCTCCTGGGGGCTCGCTTCCATCCGAGCGTCTTTCGGCGTGATGCGCACCCGGGCGGGCCGCCCGCCCATGCCAAAAACGCCGGACTTGCCTTCATCCAGGACCTCGACATCCACATCGTCGGGGCCCAGATTCAGGGCGGCCAGGCCTTTTTCAATAGCTTCTTTGACAGTGCGTGCTTCAAATTCGGGCATGTTGCGTTTTCTCGCAAGATAAATGGCAGGGATTACCGTTTACGGCGGCGCTTGCGTTTGGTTTTCTGCGTTGCTGGAGCTGGGGCGCTCTTTTTCGCCAGAGCCTCCTCAGAATCGGCGCCAGCGGTTTCTTCGGAGCTGGAATTTCTTTTGGCCGCGGCCGCGGTCACAGCGCTCAGGTCTAAATCCTCTTCCCATCTTCCCGCCTGACGATTCACATAGAGCTGCTGGGCCAGGGCGAAGGCGTTGCTGACCACCCAGTAGAGGCTCAGGCCCGCGGGCACCTGCAGGGCGAACCACACAAACATCAAAGTCATAATCCAGGTCATGGAGCCCATCATGCCCGCGGCGGGATTGCTGTCATCCTTGGGTTGGGCCTGTTGGGCGTATTTGGTCATGGCGAACTGGGTGACGGCCAGCAGGGCCGGCAGGACCAGATAGGGCCAGATGTCGGGTCGGATCAACGTTTGGAAGATGCCGTATTCCTGGAACCCGCTGGTGAGCCAGCTCAACCCCTCGCGATAGTGAGGCTGGGAGATGTCGGGAATGAAGTACCAGGCTGCGTTGTCGATGCGTCCCTGGGCGGCCAGGCCAATGAGCGCGTAGTAGAACGCGAAGAGGATGGGCATTTGCAGCAGGGTGGGCAAACATCCCGCCATCTGCGCCTTCATGATGCCCGCCTCTTGCTGCAGCCTCATTTGCTCTTGTTGCAGCTTTTGCTTGTCGTTGGCATATTTCTTTTTCAGCTTGTCCAGCTCCGGCTGCAAAATTTTCATTTTGGCCTGAGCTTCCTTCATGGACTTCATTTGCTTCAGGCCCAGAGGGAGCAACAGCAGCCGGATGAGGAGGGCCACCAGGATGATGGACCAGCCCCACATGTTGGCTTCGCCAAAGAGGGGGGCCAGGAGCTGATCGTGGAAGAAGACGATGGTGGCGCGCAGAGGCGCGGCCAGCGGTTCGAAGATCCCTGGCTTGTATTCCCCGGTATTGGGATCCACGCCGCCACAGCCGCTCAGGAAGAGCGCGGCCAGGATCAGCACCAACAGGAGGATGAGGATTCGTTTTTTGGATCGTGTCACGCTGTTTGCATCCCGTTATGAGATTCGATGTCCACGAGCGCCCGGCGCGGGGAGTTCTCCCTCCTGTTCATGGCGATGTTCATGATGATTATCGCCATCCAGGGTCTCGGGCACGGGGTCATAGCCCCCTTCGTGCCAGGGCGTGCAGCGGGCAATGCGTTTCGCACCCAGCCAACCTCCCCGAATCACGCCAAACCGCTCCACCGCTTCGTAGGTGTAGTGGGAGCAGGTGGGCGTGTAGATGCAGTTGCTTCCCAGCGCTGGCGAGATGAAAATCTGATAGAAGCGCACCAGCAGCAGGAAGAGGTTTTTAGGAAGGTTGATGAGGAATGGCATCGGGGTCAGGGGGCTTCAGGAGATCGGCCTGGGCGAGAAGTTGTTCGCAGGCCGCCTGGACTTGGTGAAACGTGGCGTTCACAATGGGCTTGCGGGCGATGAAAACGACGTCCCAGCCCGGTTTGATGTCATCCAGACGGAGCCTGACCGCCTCGCGCATGAGGCGTCGGGCCCGATTGCGCTTGACCGCATTGCCGATGCGTCTGCTGGCGGTAAAGCCGAATCGGCTGTAGGCCAGATCGTTGGGCAGGGCCACCAGAATAACCAGACGATGCTTGTAGCTTCGTCCCTGGCGACGAACCTGTTGAAAGCGCTCTTTGGATCGCAGGCGGTAGCGTCGACGCACGAAAAATCCGGCGACAATTAAACGGTCAGGCGTTTGCGGCCGCGGCGACGGCGACGTTTGAGCACGTTGCGACCGCCCGGCGTCGCCATGCGGGCGCGGAATCCATGGGTTTTGGCGCGTTTGCGCACTTTGGGTTGCCAGGTTCGTTTGGGCATGATCTCACTTCCTTTACGAGGTATGGTGAACGGGCGCTGCGCCCGACGGGTGACAAAAAAGGAGGGAAGGCCGGGAGACCTCCCCCTTACACTTAGGCGACTAATGATTATACATCTGGAACGCCGTTTCCGTCAAAATCCATCGGGAAGGATCATGGGGCTGAAATCGCCGGCGGCGTCATGACGCGTTGCCGCCCATGCCAAACTGTGCTAAACTGACGAAAACCGCCCCCTTCCTTCACTTTCGGGAGTGCGTTATGCCCGCTTTTTCAGGTTTTCAAGCATTGGATTTCAGCACGAATGTCCGGGGAACCCATTGGCGGCATCGCCGGGCGTTGGGAGGCGAGTTGAGGAGGGGGTTGCGCACCATCTTTGGGCGAGATTATGAGACCTGGGGCGCGCCCGGCGTGAATTGTCTGCACATCGCCCGCCGGAGCCGCTATCGATTCCCCCCGCGGGAGCCTCAAGCCTTTCTCTTCGTGGCCACTCAGCCCACAGCCCTGCAATGGGGCCTGCGCATCCAGGGCGACAGCGATCCCTGGCGGCGCTTTCGGTTCCGCCTGGAGCATGATCCCGCCGCCCTGGCTATGATCCTGTATCTGCTTAGCGCCTATCCCCTCACCCTGACCGACCTGAATTCCAGCCTGGGGGGCGCGTTGGGAGGCTGCTGGCGGTTCGAGCGCGGGGAATTGACCTGGCGAGAGGCGTGCACCTTGCCCAGCGCCTCCGTTCTCAACGACATTCCTTTTCGCATCGCCGCATTGCCCAAGGACGCCGCGGTGGATCTGGCCCTCTACACGGAGGCGCTGCCGGAGAGGGCTGTGGCCTGGGGACGCACCGCAGCCGAGCGGCTTCTGCCCATTCTTTTGGCCCTGACTCCCCTGTATGAGATGTGCGTGGATGGCTTGCGGGGGTAGGGTGCGATTTGCGGGGCGGGCCTGGCCTATTCCATAATAAGGATGAAAAGGGGATGCGTATTCCGTAATGCGTACTGCGTACTGCGTAATGCGTAATGCGTATCGCCCATCAGTTTAACGCAATACGAAATACGCAATACGTCC
>CAZDCN010000312.1:0-4073 GCA_964503945.1 uncultured Caldilineales bacterium | reverse complement strand
GCCCGAGCATGTGGAGAATTACACATGGATCTACGAGGGCACGACCGGCGTTCCCATCACCCCCGAGGGGTTGATCGAACAGTCAGAGCGAGTGTATAACTTCCAGCGCGTTTTCATCCTCAAATTCGGTTACGGCACTCGCGAACATGATTATGTGCCCTATCGGGCCATGGGTCCCGTCACCGTCGAGGAATATGAATCCCGCCAGGAACGTTATGACAAGCAGTTGCGCGAGGAAATCGGCGTCGATCCCGAAGGATTGAGCACGGAAGAGAAGATGCGGATTCTGAGGGAGTATCGCGAGGATCGCTATGAACAGCTCGTCGATGCAGTGTACAAACGCCGCGGATGGGACAAGCATGGCATCCCCACCCTGGAGACTCTGAAACGGCTTCATATTGACTTCCCCGACGTGGTAGAGCTTGTGGAGCGCAAACGCCGGGAGCATCAGGCCGCGTAGGCATGCATGGCACATCAGGCAGGGCAGGGAATTAAGGCGTCCTGTTCGGGTTTTACCCGCGTTCTCCTTGATTCCCACCCTGCTTTTCTCCATTTTCCGCAAGAGGTCAGAGCGATGGAAGACAAACGCCCACTCCAAACCGCGGCGGAGATGGCGGTCCTGGCCGCCGCAATCCCCCCCCTCTATCTTACAGCCCGGTTTCTACAAGGACGAAAACGGGCGGAAGAGGCTTGGCAGAGCAGCCGGTATCCGAAGTTGGGCGATGTGGGTGCGGTCAAAAGTCTGTCCATCCTCCCACTCATCGACTGGTATTCCGCGGACCCCGACTATTTGGAAGGGGAACCGGGCGTCGCCTATCTCATCCGGGCGGACAACACCGCCATCCTCTTTGACCTGGGTCTGAACAGAAATCAGGAGCATCCTTCTCCCCTACTACGCAATATGGAACGCCTGGGCGTGAGTTTCGACGAAATCGACATGATCTTCATCTCCCACGCCCACCTCGACCACATCGGCGGCATGAAGAATGCCAAGGAGGGACTGTTCACTCCTTCGGCAGGGTATGTAGATCTGCACCAAATGCCCGCCTACCTTCCCGCGCCCCTGGTTAACCCATCCGCCACGCCCATCCTCATCTACCACCCCACCGTGCTCGCCCCCGGCATCGTCAGCATGGGTCCCATTCCCCGTCAACTCTTCTTCCTGGGCTGGACGCCCGAACAATCCCTGGCTATCAACGTGGAAGGCAAGGGGGTCGTGCTCATCATCGGCTGCGGTCATCCCACCATCCAAAAGATTCTCGCCCGCAAAGAGATGCTTTTTGACGAGCCCCTCTACGGCGTCATTGGCGGATTGCATTTCCCGGTCACCGGTTCTCGCTCCATGCGACATGGCATCCCCGCCCAGCAGATCTTCGGAACGGGCCTGTGGCCCTGGCAGCGCATCACCAAGACAGATGTGCATCGCGCCATCGCCTTCCTTTATCGCCGGGACCCCGAGATCGTGGCCCTTTCTCCCCACGACAGTTGCGACTGGAGTCTAGCCGCGTTTCGCACCGCGTTCGGCCAGCGGCACCGAGATATTTTGGTGGGAAAAGAAATCGTGGTAGCATAGCGCCCCATGGCTTCCAAACCTCCCCGAAAACCAGTCGTACACATCTACACCGACGGCGCGTGCCTGGGCAACCCTGGCCCTGGCGGCTGGGCCGCCTTGTTGCGCTGGAACGGGCATGAAAAAGAATTGGTGGGCGCGGCCAGCCGCACCACAAACAATCGCATGGAGCTACGGGCCGCTCTGGAAGCGCTCAAGGCCCTCAAGCGCCCATGCGAGGTGCACATCCACACCGATTCTCAATACCTGCGTCAGGGAATCACCCAATGGATTCACAACTGGCGGCGCAATGGCTGGCGCACGGCCAGAAAAAAACCCGTCAAAAATCAGGACCTGTGGAAGGCGTTATGGGAGACCATGAAACCACACGATATGCATTGGGAGTGGGTGAAGGGGCACGCCGGGCATGAGGAAAATGAACGGGTGGACGCGCTGGCCAACACCGCGGCCCGCACGAAAGCAAAAACCGCCCCGCCCGATCTGGAGCCTTAACCAGCGACCGCCCGCATCAAAACACAAACCGAGCCAACGCGGCAGCCACGGGATGCTGTCCCAAAGGAGGAGCGATCCAGTCGGCCGCGGCCCGGGCTTCGGGCGCGGCGTCTGCGGGGGCCACGCCCACGCCCGCCCACTGCAACATGCTCACGTCATTTCCCGCATCCCCAATGGCCAACACCTCATCCCGATCGATGCCCATCCGCTCCGCAATCCAGGCGATAGCCGCGCCCTTGTTGGCCTTCTTGTTTACTGCCTCCACGAACCAATGCCAGGACTGCACCACATCGGCCCGGTCACCGAATGCCGACCGAAACGCAGCCAGCAAGTCCGGGATGACTTTTTCATCTGGGTGCACAGCCAGAATCTTCACCAAATCGGCATCCAGACGGTGCAACGCATCCGGCTCATAACGCAGGCCCTGCCCCAGCCAGTAAGCATCCTCCTCCGGCGAGATCGCCACCCGCTCCATAAGGATGGCGTCGGTTGTATAGAACACCGGCACAGCGCCGAATTGCCGGGCGATGGCCGCTCCGTGCTCAGCGATATCGCGGGGGATAGTAAGGACGCGCAGAATGTCGCCGTTCCGACGTGCGATGACGCCCCCCTGAGCGCCCACCACCGGGTCTCCTGGCTGCACTTCCAGCCGGTCGAGGAAATGGTCGATGATGGTGGGCATGCGTCCGGTGGCCACGACCACGGTCACGCCCAGCTCGCGAGCGCGACGCAGGGCGTGAATTTCTTCCTCATCGATGTTTCCCTCCCGGTCCACCAGCGTCCCATCCAGATCGGTTGCAATCAACTTGAACATAGGCGGCAGCAAAGCTATTGTTGGGGAGGCGGGGTGGGCGTGAGCGAAGCCAGATATTCCGGGGCCCAGGCAGGCGGCGGCGGGCAGCCTTTGGGGTGGGTGCCCTGAACATTGATGGGCACATAAAGAAAGATGTTTTCCAACACATCCTGGATGACGCCATCTTCTTTGGGGATCAGGATTTCCGCGCCGCTGGGCAGTTTGGCCTGCGCCAATTCCCGCCCGCTAAACACATGGGAGTGGATACTGCTCATGTCGAAATCCAGCCCCAGCTTGGCGTAGCGCAACAGATCGGTGAATCCCAGGTCGGAGCTGACATTGCGTTTGATGATGTCCCAAATCTGGGGAGCCTTGGCCAGCAGGCTCAACTGGGCAGCCTGATCCTTAAGCGCAGCCAAAACCTGTTGTTGGCGCCGGGCCCGACCCCAATCTGCGGTGCGATAGCGATAGGTGGCGAATTCCAACGCGGTCTCACCATCCAGGTGATGGACGCCGGCGGGAAGATAGAGCACTTTATAGCCATTGCCATCGGGTTGAGGCGAAATCTCCCACAAATCGCAATCCAGTGTCACATCAATCCCCCCCACGGCGTCCACGAATTCAACGAACGCGCCGCGATGAGCCCGCACATAATGATGAATGGGCACGCCGAAATTGTACTCGAAGATATCCTTCATCGCCTGAAAACCGCCGCCCGGATATCCGCGCGCCTCCGCCAGATAATCGAAAGAATTGATGCGTTTTTTGCCGAAGACGGGGTGATACACGTAAAGGTCGCGGGGAATAGAAACCACCGCCACCTCATTACGCTCATGGTCGATGCTGACCAGCATGATGGTGTCGGTTCGCCAGTTCGACCAGCCCTCGCGACGATCTGTGCCCAGCAGCAAGATGTTTTCCGTATTCTGCAAACGTTCGACCGGCGCGGAGGGTGTGGGTATGCAGTCCGGATTGAGCATACAGATGGGGGAAAGCGGGGGGGTTGGGGTGAGGCCTGCCTCACCCAACGCCTCCTCCGCGCGCTGAACTGTGGGGGTGGGAGGGAGCGTGGCGGCGGGAGCAGGCGTAGGAGTGGAGGTCGAGGTTGGCGTGAACGTCACTGTAGCTGCGGGCGATGGTGACGCAACAGGGGTTACTGGGGATTCTGGAGAAGGCGTGGGCGTCCGGGTGGGGGTGGGGGTGGGTGAAGCCGTTGGG
>CAZDCN010000311.1:1231-4073 GCA_964503945.1 uncultured Caldilineales bacterium | reverse complement strand
GCTCCCTCAGAATGACGTGGCAGAGGCCTATTTACGAAGCAGGTATCATGAGCGCCTGCACGCCAATTATGATGAAAATGTGTGAGCCAATCGGATGCGGACGGTCAATTTCGTAATACGTAATGCGTAATGCGTAAGAGCTTCACGTTTTACGTTTTATGCATGACGTCGTTGAACGCTCGGCCAACGCTGGCTCTGAGAAGGTCTCCGCACAGACGAGGCTAGCGTCTATTTACGGAACAGTTTACGCGGGCTGGGGGACAGGGCGCGGGGTGCGCACCCGAGCGGGCGCGGGCTGTTTGACGGACAGCAGAGCGAAGAGCGTTCCCAGGATCATGACGATGCCGCCGATCCACAGCCATATCATCAGGGGATTGACGAAGATTTCGAAGGCAGCGAGCTGACCGCCATTTTCGAAACCATTGAGCACGATATAGACATCTTCGCGCAAGTTGGTGTGCAATCCCACTTCGGTGGTGGGTCCCATATCCTTCGCCGCCCGGGAGTGGTAGAAGTTCATGCGGGGGGTCAGTACGCCCACTTCGCGATCACCCTGGGTGACGATGACGGTGGCGATGACTTCGTCATAGTTCGGGCCCTGGTTCTGCTGCAGACCCGTGTATTGAAAGGTGTAGCCGCCTAGCTCGGCTGTGCCGTTGAGAGGAATGCTGGTCTTGAGATTGTGCTGAAACGCGACCGCGCCCACCATGCCGAAGGCCATGAGCACAACGCCAAAGTGCACGATATAGCCGCCGTATCGGCGCTGATTGCGAACCATCACGCCCCAAAGCGCTTTGAACCAGTTCTCGCCCGTGGCGCGTCGCCGGGAGGCCGCGCCTCGATAAAACTCCCAGAGGATGGAGCCGAATACAAGCGCGGCCAGCGACCAGGCCAGGATGGGAACCCAGTTACGGGTGACCAGAATGAACACCGCGCCGGCCACGGCCAGGGCTAACGCTACGGGCACGGCGAGACTCTTTTGCAACATCTCGTTGGAGGTGCGACGCCAGCCCAGCAATGGCCCGATGCCCATGAGCAACAGGATGGCCAGGAAGATGGGGCCATCCACCTTGTTGAAGTAAGGCGCGTTCACCGCGATTTTCGTGCCGCTGAGGGCTTCGGAGATGATGGGAAACAGGGTGCCGAACAGGGTGACGAATGCGGCTACGACGAATAGGACATTGACATAAAGAAATGCCGCTTCGCGACTCAGCAACGAATCCAGCTCCGCCTCCGATTGCAGGTGAGGCAGACGATACCACAGCAAAATGAGATAAGCCCAAAATGTGAGGATAATGAAGCCCAGGAAGAGCGGCCCAATGTTCGACACGGCGAACGCGTGCACCGAATCGATGATGCCGCTGCGGGTGATGAACGTGCCCACCAGCACCAGCCAGAAGCCAAGAAAGGCCAGGATCATGTTCCAGATCTTGAGCATGCCCCGATGTTCCTGGATCATGATGCTATGCAGGAAGGCGGTGGCCGTGAGCCAGGGAATGAACGACGCATTCTCCACCGGGTCCCACGCCCAAAAACCGCCCCAGCCCAGCTCAAGATAAGCCCATTGGCTGCCAAGGACGATGCCGATGGTGAGGAAAGCCCAGGGAACCAGGTTCCAAATGCGCACTCGCTTGACCCAGCTGTCATCCAGTTCGTTTGAAAGCAAGCTGGCGGACGCGTAGGCAAAGGGCAGGGTGAGCCCGACGTAGCCCAGGTACAGGAAGATGGGATGCGCCACCATCCAGTAGTTTTGGAGCAAGGGATTCAGGCCCGTGCCATCCGCGGGGATGAAAAGCGCGGCCCCCGCGGGTTTGAACACCGCGCCCGTGGTGCTGCCGTCGGGCAACACCCACAGCCGATTGAAGGGGTTGGACGCGTACAGCGAGATAATCAGGAAAAAGAGCTGCACGCCCAGCAGCACGGCCACCAGCCATGGGCCGCGACGGGGTTCCTTCTTCCAAAGGGAGGCTACCATCACAACGGAATAGCCTGCCAGCAAAACGCTCCAGAAAAGCAATGAGCCCGACTGCCCGCCCCACAGCGTCGATACCTTATAGAACAGGGGCAGCGCCCGTTCGCTATGACTGGCTACATATTCATTGGAGAAATCATCGGTGATGAGCATGTACACCAGGGCCAGCGTCGCCACCAGAATCAGAAATGAGACGATGTAAAGCGCGTTGCGTCCGCTAGCGGCCAGGGCCGCGTCTTTGCGTTTGGCAGCAACGACGCTGACGACGATGCCGTACAAAGTGAAAAGAAATGCAATCAGCAGAACGATGAAGCCGAGATCGGACATAATCTATTGCGACTCCTGGGAAGATTGCGACGCCTGGATCGCCTTCTGAATCATCTGATCGATCACAGCGCCGCTGGGAATGGCGCCCACATAATAGTCGACGATGTTGCCGTTGGCGTCGATGAAGTAGGTTTCGGGAACGCCCTGAATGCGATAGGTGTTGTAAGCCTTGCCGCCCAGATCGGGGGCGTTGGGATAGGTGACGTCGTAACATTGCAGCCAGGCCCGGGCGTTTTTATCCTGATCCAAATGGGAAAGGCCGATGAATTGCACCTGCCCCTTGTAGTGTCGCCACGCGCTCTCCAACAAGGGTTGTTCTTCTTTGCAAGTGACGCACCAACTGGCCCAAAAGTTGAGCACCACCGGCGTTCCCCGGAAATCGGAAAGCTTCAAGGGAATGCTGTCGTATTCCGCGGGCCGGGGCTTGTTCACATCCTCCACACAATAGCGCGCTCGCTCCTTCCCAAAGAGATTGTCCAGGGCGGGTTCCAGTACATCGGACGGAAGGGGCTCGCTGGTGTAGGTGATGACGCTGAAATCGGG
>CAZDCN010000311.1:0-1131 GCA_964503945.1 uncultured Caldilineales bacterium | reverse complement strand
TCCACTCGGGCGAGATAATCATCCTCGATGTCACTGGAAGGAGCTGAAGGCCCGGTCTCGGTCCCTCCGCCCGCTGTAACAGGCGCGAGGGCCGGGTCCTGACGCCGTTTCTCCGTCCATTTCCGACTCATCCACACCGCGAACCCCAGGCCCGCCAGCGCCAGCGCGATGGGCATGATCCAGGCCATGAGATTCACGCCCTCTTTGGGCGGCTCTCCCAGGATCACCACGCCGTATTGAACCACGAATTCGTCGATGATCTCTTGCTTGCTTTTGCCTTCCAGGATCATCTCGTCGATCATCTCCCGCATTTGCTGGCAGACCTGCTGTTCGCAGACATCCAGCCGAATGCCCTGACAAATGGGGCACCAGAGCTCTTGTTGGATTTCCTTGGCCAGCGCTTGCTGTTCGGGGGTGAGCTGGCGCGGGTTGTTGGGATCCACGCCGCCATCCTGGGCAAAGACGACGACGGAGAACAGAAAGAGCGCGATGAGAGCGAGGAAGATTGCTTTTTTCATAGGGGTGACAACCAAATGCGTGGGGTGATGGAGGGCCATCCATGAGGGTGTAGGATAGCATCCAAATAATTATACCCGAATCCTACCACAGGAGGATGAATAAACACAGGATGGGAGATTAAAGGGAGATGAGTACATTATGTTCTCATGTCCCGAAGGCCGAGCCAGACGGCCGCCAGCATAAAGATCACGGTCAGGCAGAAGAGGGGCGCTAGCCACAGAAGGGCATTGCCTCCCCCTTTCACTTGCCAGTGATCCACCCGCAGTTCCTCTTCCGTCCGGATGGTCACCCGCCCCTCCCCGCGTAAAGGTATGGACAGCGCCTGGTTCGGTTGGAGCTGATAAGCTCGGGGCTTTCTGTCGCCCAGGGTTACCGTCAGTTGGGCTGGCGACGCGTTAGGGGCAGGATGAACCACCAGCGAAGAGCCGTCCACGCGTAGGTGCAACGCCCCGCCCGCAGCCAGAACCCCGACCATTCCCAGGGAGGCCTCGGGCGCATCCTCGATGTGATAATCCGCCGAAGCGATGGCCCAATGGTCGGGCGGATGCGCGCCAGGGTGCATGACGGGCGCTTCCGTGACCGCGGGTGCGTAGCTTTTCAGCGCTTTGTAAG
>CAZDCN010000310.1:0-4100 GCA_964503945.1 uncultured Caldilineales bacterium | reverse complement strand
GGTGGAGGCGCACGTTCCGATGTTGGCAAACCAGGTCGTAAGTCGGAAGATGGCAAGGCCAAGCCCGTGTCCTCCTCCACCTCCCGGAGGTGTGAGCCCAAAAAACAATCTGCGCAAATCCGCGTAGCGAAGCATCCGCGTCATCCGCGTGCCCGTTTTTCTCGGTATCGGCGCGGGCGAGCCCGCAGCAGGACTGCTTGCCCGGTGTGGCCTACGGATTGAGCCGCTGGACGTGGGGCCGGATGTGCAAGCGGTCGATGAGTTCGTTGAGTTCGTCCTGGGTGAGGGCGCGACCTTTGCCCGCATAGGCGGTGAGCGCAGCCTCCATCATGTTCGTGCCGAAGGAGCGACCTTCGTAGCGGGGCGTCGTGGTGATGAGCCAGCGCACCCCCCGGGCTTTGAGCAGCTCCACATCGGCCGCGGTGGTGGTGTTGGTGAGGATGTCCTTCCCCGTGAGATCGTCGGGCAGGTGTTTGCGGATGTAGAGGAAATCGCCCGCGATGAGATCGGCCTGGGCCCAGTATTTCTCATACTTGGGCTCGATGGTCTCTTGTTTTTCTCCGGTGGGATAGACCATGGAGATGGGGAGTTTGCCCACGATGGGGAGGAGCATGCGGCCCAAACGCCGCAAATTATCCAGCCCTTTGACAGGAATCGGAATGCCCAAAGCGAACATGAGATCGCCGAAGATCACCTCATCCGCCACCTCGGCCACGGCCTGGGCCATGCCATAGCGATCCACGCCCAGGGTGAAGAAGGCTCGCTTGTAATGAGGAACGCCCCCAAGCTGGTCCGCAGCCAGCTGGAAGACCCGGCGCTCCAGGGTGTGCTTCAGGCCGCGGCCATCCACCGCGGGCGTTTTTTTCACATCCTTCACCAGGCCCAGGCCCGAGCGCAGGGGATATTCTTTGTCCCCCAGCCGTAAATACAGCTCCACGCCGCCCACGCCCAACGCGTCCACCTGACCATCCAGTTCCGCGAAGAGCCTGCGGGCCTTGTCCGCATCCCCATCCGTGCCGATGCGCTCCACCTGGATGGGCGTGTCATCGAAGGTGATGATGATCTTCTTATCGCGTTTGCTGCTGCCAAGACTGACGCTGACCGCGCGTTTCATAGTGGCTGCTCCTCTTCGCCCGGCAGGACGCGGTATTCCGCATCCACGATCTCCACCGGTTCGCCGTCATCTCGGCCGATGGCATAAAAATCCGCGTCTCTGTAGGGCTCGCGATGGTAGGCCTCATTCTCCCGCTGCACCTCTTTGAACACCGGCATCTTGTGCTTGAGATAGAGGGCGAGAATCACCACGCCAAAGATGACGATGAAAAAAGAGAGGCAGATGAAAAAGAGGATGGCTCCGATAACGTTCATAACATGCAGAAGGTGAGAATGAATGGTGAGCTGCCGAGGTTACGCTTTCGTCCATGCGGGGATGCGATCGCTGACCGTGCGCCCGCCTGCGTCGAACACGATCTCCCAATAGGGCAGCCATGCCACCGCCGTCATATCCACGCTGACGTCGGCGCGGCGGGGCTTGACCTGATAGGGTTCGATGTTATCCAGGGTCTCCTCCCAGCGCGCGGCGATGGCTTCGGCCTCCACCCGCACTTCCTCCTCCATCTCCTGGATTTCTCGCTCCAGCCGGGCGATTTCCTGCTTCGACTCCTCCACATCCATCTTGGCTTTGGCGGTCATGCGGCGCTTGGTCATGGCCGACGAGATGGACTTCTTCCGACCGAAAATGCCGAACACGCCCAGCAGCGTCTCCGCGCCCGAAACCATCTCCTCCTGCTTTCGGGCCGCATACTCCGCCTCGTCCTCCGCCAACTCGACGCGCTCCCGCTCCAGGCGCTGGCGCAGACGGTCGAGCTTGGTGCGATAGCGCTTGCGCATCTTGTCCACTTCCGCGTCCCGCCTCTCGCGAGCGGCCTGGGCCAACCGAATGCGAAACTCCCGCTCCGACTCGCCCGGCCGGCTATACATCTTCAACGCGGGGTTATAGAGCAACGTCAGGCGTTTTTCCTGATAGAGATAGTCTGAGAAATCCTTGGCGATGCGCTTCAGCTTGCGGGCTGTGCTGATCTCCCGCGGGACTTCGCCGAACATGGCGTCCTCATCCTCGGGCTCATCCTGCAAGTCCTCCAGCTCCAGAGCCACGTCATCCGCATAATCCCAGTTGATGATCTTATCGATGTCGTTGGCGTAGACCAGCTTGCGCACCGATTCCACCTCGCTCACATCCTTGCGACGGTCCACGAACGCGACCTCCCCCGCCAGGAACAGGCCCGGCTCGTAGACGATGCGCACCTTCTCGGGCCGAATATCCCGGCGCTCCTCCTTTTCCAGGATGGCCAGGGCCCGGCTGCTGCTGATCTCGATGGGGAAGAAAACCTGGGTCACGTCGGGCGGGAGCGCTGGCGGATGTTCGCTGTAGCCCGGCGGCAGGACCTCCTCCGCGGGCGGAGGCGCCTCCTGCCGGATGACGGCAGGCCCCACCGTCGCCGCGCCGGGAGCAACGGGCGCCTGCTGCATGCGCTGTTTGACCGGCTCCATCAGGTCGGCCACCTGCTCTCGGCTGAGCGGCCCGCGCAGATAGCTCATGGCCCATCGCGTCTGGAAGATGACAGGCTCATCCTCGTGCACATTGTGCAGCAGGAAGACCCGGGAGCCCAGGGAGGAGATGATCTTGCTGAGCTGACGCTTGTTCAGCGCGTTCTCCCCCGCGCTGGCCGTTTCCAGCCCCGCGAGCATGCGCTCCTTGTCCCGCTCCGCCTGCAGCTTGCCGATGAACCAGGTGCCGGCGTTGGTCAGCCCCTTGTAATCCAGGTCAGCCGGGTTCTGGGTGGTGAGGATGACGCCGAGACCATAAGCCCGGGCCTGCTTCATCAGCGTAAGCAACGGTTTTTTGGATGGCGGCTCCGCGGTGGGCGGGAAGAACCCGAACACCTCATCCATGTAGAGCAGCGCCCGCAGGCTGGTGGTGCCCTTTTGCTGCCGCATCCAGGTGACAAGCTGCTCCAACAGCAGGGTGACGAAGAACATCCGCTCGGAATCGCTGAGATGGGCGATGTAGAAGATGCTGTGGCGGGGCTTGCCGCTTTCGTTGTAGAGCAGCGTGTCGATGTCCAGAGGATCGCCCTCCAGCCAGGATTGGAAGCTGGGCGCGGCCATGATCGCGTTCAGGTCCATGGCCAGCTCGAAGCGGTCCTTCTGGGGGAAGAAGGTCTCTACATCGAACACGCCCAACTTGGTGATGGGCGGATTCTGGATGGCCATGATCAATTTGGCCATGTCCAGGTCCTCGCCCCGCTGCCAGTAGTATTCGAAGATGTTGGAGAGAAGGATGTGCTCCCGGCTGCGCAGGGGATCGGCGTCGATCTTCACCAGGCCCAGCAAGGCGCTGACCGTGCCCTGGATCTGCTCTCGCAGCGTCTCCTTGTTCGATTCCCAATCCAGCTTGGGGGCCTTGAGGGACGCCAGGATGGAGATGGGCAGGCCCGCATCGGAGCCGGGCGTGTAGATGAGGAACTCCGCGTTCTCCTTGAGCATGCGGATGCGTTCCGGGCCTTCGCCCCATTCGGCCAACCCCTGGCGCCACACCTCGGCCATCTTCGCCGCGTACTCCTCGATACTCATGCCCTTGCGCCGGGCGTCGTCGATGTTCACCCACGGCTGAAAATCCTCCGGCCGTAGGTCGGGAAAGGTGAGCAGCAGATTCGCGATGTCGCCCTTGGGATCGATGATGATGGCCGGGACGTGATCGATGGCCGCTTCTTCCAGGATGTCGATGCACAGGCCCGTCTTGCCCGAGCCGGTCATGCCCACGACCACCGCGTGGGTGGTCAGGTCCCGGGCGTCGTACATGACCAGATCATCCAGGCGTTCGCCTACTTCCAGGTCATATTCTTTGCCGATGTAAAACGCGCCGACTTTTTCAAAAGGTTGTTGCATGCCCGTTCCTCCGGGAAACTGATGTGGGGATCGAAAAATAACGTGCTTTCATTGTAACGCAACCTCCCCGGTTCCGTAAATAGATTTGGAGAACGCAGATGACGCTGATGAAGCGCGGATAAACGCAGATGGAAGCAGGCGCCACGGGCCGC
>CAZDCN010000309.1:0-4100 GCA_964503945.1 uncultured Caldilineales bacterium | reverse complement strand
GTTGGCCTGCACTTTTCCGTCATTATTGGCGTGCAGGCGCTCATGATACCTGCTTTGAAAATAAAAAGAACACGGATGAACACGGAAAAACACGGATAATTTGTTAAAAAATCTGTGTCCGAAGGCCGTGCAAATCCGTGTCCTCATTTTCATCCGTATCGGCGGACCGCCGCCCGTGACGCCATCTTACTTTTGCATCTCCTTTTCACGCGGTCGTCTGAACTTCAGGCGGCCGCGTCCATGTTCATTCCATCAAAACGGATTTCAATGACGCGATCATTTTTCAGGATTTCGATGCTGCTTTTGTTGTTGGCGGTTGGCGTCGGCATGGGGCTGAGTCAACCGCTGGGGCGAGTTTTCGCACAGGATGGGGGGACTCAGGAGCCGGTGGGCAAGGCCTATCGAGGCGAGGCAGTCTTTCAACAGCGTTGCGCCTCCTGTCATGGCGAAAAGGGAGATGGGAACAGCGCGCTGGCGGACCAATTGCCCGACACCCTGCCCGATTTCACCGCGCCCGACTACGCCGACGGCAAGACGCCTCAAGAGCTGTTCGATGTTATCACCAACGGCCGCATGGATCGGATGATGCCGCCCTGGGGCAATGAATTGAGCGAGGAGGAGCGCTGGGACGCGGTCGCTTACCTCTGGTCCCTGCATCTCACGCCCGACCAAATCGACCGCGCCCGGCAGCTTTACGACCAAAGCTGCGCCTCCTGTCATGGCTCCAGCGGCGCGGGCGTGGACGAGAGCGCGCCCGATCTGCGCAATTCCCAATGGCTGAACGCCACCGACGACGCCATCATCGCCGCCATCACCAGCGAAGGCCATCCTCAGGTCGCGGATGTGCAAGAGGCCGACCTGCCCCTGCTGGCCAGCGCGGTGCGACGCTTCAGCCTGGGCTTCGACCAGACAGAAGTGTTGGTTGAGGGAACCGGCGATGTGAGCATTCTCGTCAAAAACGGCACCACCGGCGAAATCCTGGCGAATCAACCTGTGAGGCTGTTCATCTTCGAGCAGGAGCGCTTCGCGGACATGCGCGAGGGCCAGACGGATGAGGATGGCCGGGCGCACTTCACCGGTCTGCCCACGAATCCCACCTGGGCCTATGTGGCTGAAACCACCTATCAAGACCTGACCTATCACAGCGAGCCGAGCGCGTTTACGCCCGACGCCGAAACCATCGATCTCACGGTCTCGGTGTATGAACCGGGAGCCACTAAGGACGCGGTGAGCATCGAACGGGCCCATTGGCTGGTGGACTTGACCACGCCCGGGTTTGTGGACGTCGGCGAAGTGTATGTCTTCGCCAACTCGGCGGACCGGGTGTATGCGGGCGAAACGCCCGACCCCAACGCCGCGCCGCGCGTGTTGGAGATCCCTCTGCCCGAGGATGCCGTCAACATCAACGTGGATGGGCAAACCGAGGATGGCCGGTTTCAGATCGACGGAACCACCGTCATCGACACCCGGCCCCTGCCTCCGGGCACGATGCAGCTCTTCCTGCGATACTCCCTGCCCGTGGTGGATGGCCGGGTCGAGCTCTCTCATCCCCTGCTCTATTACACGCGCATGTTGAATCTCCTCGCGCCCGACATCGGCATTGCCGTGGACGCGCCCGATTGGCAAGAGGATGAGCCCATTGCCACCCAGGGCGGCGATTTTCTGAATTACACCGTGCTCGATCTGCCGGCCGGCGCCGCGCCCAAAGCGGTCATCACCGGCATTACCGAGAAAACGGTGACCGAGAGCGGGGGGAATGAACCCCGACAGGTCATCGATCGGGGCGCCGCACCGGGCATCTCCGGATATCCCTTTCTCCCGTGGCTGCTGGGCGGACTGGGACTGGTTGTGTTGGGGCTGAGTGTGGCCGTAGGCTGGCGCAAACACAAGCAAACCCAGGCGGCCGCGCCCGCGCGGCGCGAAGCGCAGAAAAAGGCCCTCGTGGCCCAGATTGCCGCCCTGGATGACGCCTTCGAGGCCGGGGAGCTCCCGCGCGGCCGCTACGACGCCCAACGCAATCTGCTGAAGCTGCAATTGATCGCGCTGCTGCGCGAGGAACGCGAGGCCGAGGGCGAGAAGCCCAGCATGACCGAACTGGCCCAAACCCCCAAGATCCACCCCGAAGAGGAAACGCCCGCTTTGCCCGACGCTGACGCCGAGGACGTGAAGGATGACGACGCCGCTGATTGAAATCATCCATCTGCGTAAAGCCTTTGGACGTCACCGCGTGCTCAAAGGCATCGACATGACCATCGCCGCGGGCAGTTCGGTGGTCATGTTCGGCCCCAACGGCGCGGGCAAGACCACCTTCCTGCGCATTCTTTCCACCCTGAGCAAGCCCACCTCGGGCACGGTGCGCGTGTCGGGCGTGGATATCAAAAACAACCCCGAGGGCATCCGTCAGTATCTGGGATTGGTCAGCCACGCGCCTCTGCTCTACGATGACCTGACCGCGTACGAAAATCTGCGCTTTTACGCCCGCCTCTACGGCCTGGCAACGCCCCAGGATCGCATTCGGGAGCTGCTGGAACGGGTGGGATTGTGGCATCGGCGTCACGACCTGGTGCGCACCTTCTCCCGGGGCATGGTGCAGCGCATGGCCATCGCCCGCGCGTTGCTGCACAACCCGCCCATCCTCCTGTTGGACGAACCCGACACGGGCCTGGACCCCCAGGCCGCGGAGATGATGACCGATCTCCTGCGGGAGATCGGCGGCAGCGAACGCACCATCATCATGACCACCCATCATCTGGAGCGAGGATTAGAGCTGGCGGATCGGGTGGTGATGCTGGTTGGGGGCGAGATCGTCTTCGATGAGGCCGCCGCCAACATCTCCTATGGTCAGTTGCGGCCCTTGTATGATCGCTATGTGGGCGAGGGAGCGGTGACATGAAGCATTATCTGGATGTGGTCTGGGCGGTTTTGTGGAAGGACCTGCGCATCGAGCTGCGCAGCAAGGACATCTTCACCAGCATGGCGGTTTTCGCGGTGCTGGCGGTGATGATCTTCAATTTCGCCTTCGAACTGCGCGTGCCCGACAAGACCGTGGTCATCCCCGGCGTGCTGTGGGTGACCATCACCTTTTCGGGCGTGTTGGGCCTGGGGCGGTCCTTCATCAGCGAAAAGGATCGGGGCAGCATCTCCGGGCTGTTGCTGGCCCCTGTGGACCGCAGCGCCATCTATTTCGGCAAGATGCTGGCCAGCCTCATCTTCATTCTCGTGGTGGAAGTCTTTTTACTGCCCCTCATGGTCATCTTTTTCAACACGAACTTCGTCTCTCCGGCCCTGATCCTGCTGCTTTTCTTGGGCACGCTGGGCTTTGCCGCGGTGGGAACCATCTTCTCGGGCCTGGCGGTGAACACCCGCACCCGGGAGATCCTCCTGCCCGTCTTGCTCCTCCCGGTCATGCTGCCGGTGCTGATGGCGGGCATCCGGGCCACCATCGGCTTCATGGAGGGGGACGCGCTGGCGGATATGATGAAATGGTTCAATCTCATCCTCTTTTTCGATGTCCTTTATATCGTCGTCGCCTATCTGACGTTTGACTATGTCGTAGAAGAATAGAGGTTACGCTTATGAGCTTATCCCGTCGATTGCTTCCAATCCTGAATTTTGTGGCGCTCATCGCCATGCTCGTCGCGGTCTACATGGCGCTGATTCAAGCGCCCGACGCCGTCAATGTAGACCCGGCCATCCGGCCCGCCCAACGCATCATCTACTTCCACGTGCCCTCGGCCTGGTCGAGCATGTTGGCCTTTTTCGTGGCTTTCATCGCCAGCATCCTTTATCTGGTCACGAAAAACGTGCGCTGGGATATCTGGGCCCGATCAGCTTCGGAACTGGGCGTCGCCTTCACTGTGGCCGCCATCATCAGCGGCTCGCTGTGGGCCAAGCCCGCCTGGAACACCTATTGGACGTGGGACCCGCGGCTGACCACCTACACCATCGTGCTTTTGCTTTACATCG
Source organism: uncultured Caldilineales bacterium (assembly GCA_964503945.1). Taxonomy (GTDB): domain Bacteria; phylum Chloroflexota; class Anaerolineae; order J102; family J102; genus M2005. The sequence goes on along the minus strand of CAZDCN010000309.1, from coordinate 134 downwards.
CCTATTTCATGTTGCGCGGGGCCATCGACGAGCCCAGCCGCCGGGCGCGACTGGCTGCGGTGTATGGCATTTTCGCTTTTCTCAGCGTGCCCCTCACCTTCATGTCCATCCGCTGGTGGAACACCATCCATCCG
>CAZDCN010000308.1:0-4113 GCA_964503945.1 uncultured Caldilineales bacterium | reverse complement strand
TTTACGTTTTACGCATGACGTCGTTGAGCCCTCGGCCAACGCTGCCTCTGAGAAGATCTCCGCAAACGACGCCAACGTCTGTTTACGGAACAGCACCCCCCACATCCCCATGGCTAGAAAAAAAACGCAGAAGAATCTCGTTCTCCGCTTGCTGGAGGGGAAAAAGATTCCCCACGATTTCTACACATACGACCCGGACGTATTCGTCACTGCGCCCGAGGTGGCCGAAGGCATCGGCATGCCCGCGCGTCAGGTCTTCAAGACTCTGGTCGCGCTGCCCGATAAGGGCAAGCCCGCGCTGGCCGTGTTGCCCGCGGACGCGACCCTGGACCTGAAGGCCCTGGCCCGGGCCGTGGGCGCGAAAAAGGCCCGCATGGCCCCCCTGGCCGACGCCGAGCGCATGACCGGGCTCAAAAAGGGCGGCATCAGCGCTTTGGCCCTCCTCAACAAAGGCTTTCAAGTAGCGCTGGATGACAGCGCCTTGCAGTTCGATCGCATCGCCATGAGCGCGGGCGTGCGGGGCATGCAGGTCGTTCTCGCCCCCGAGGATTTCATCCGGCTCACCCGGGCCCGCATCGCCCCCATCGCTCGGCGCGAATAACTCAATTCACGTCACTCTCCTCCCATCCACGCCATGACCACCACCCAACGCATCCTCATCCTCATCGCCTTGCTGGCCGCATGGACCGCCACCCTGGGCAGTCTCTACTTCAGCGAAGTGCTGGGCTTCATTCCATGCAGTCTTTGCTGGTATCAGCGTATCCTAATGTACCCTTTGTCCGTCATCCTATTGATAGGACTGATTCGCAAGGACAGCGGCCTTTTCTTCTACGTGCTGCCCTTCTCCATCCTGGGAATCGTCGTCTCCACCTATCACTACCTGCTGCAAAAGACGAACATTTTCACCAGCAGCGCGGTATGCGACACCGGCATCCCCTGCACCACCACCTGGATCAACCTGTTCGGCTTCGTCACCATTCCCTTCATGGCGCTGACCGCGTTCCTCATCATCTCCGTGATGGGCGCGCTGTATTTCCTCGACGAAAGCGCAACTGAAGAGTAACCCACGGGAGAACGACCATGTCTGAAGACCCATCGCCAAAGCCTGCCCCCGAAACGCCCGACATCCCCGAGCCGCCCGCGCCGCCCGACGACGCGGACGTCACCGTGGGCCCGGTCAACGTCGCATTCACGCCCCTGGAGCCCGAGGATATTGTGCCCTCGGAGCCCGCATCTCCCGCGCCGCCCGAGAGCCATGAAGACTCAGACGAGCAAAAAGCCAAAGCAGCGACTCCACCCCCCTTACAACCTGCGTCCGACTCCAACAGCCTTTTGTTGGGCTGCCTGCGAGATGTTTTGCTGGTTTTGGTTGCCGTCATCCTGGCCGCGGCCTTCGTCTTCGCCATCCTTTTCGCCATCAACGGCACGCTCATGCTCAATGATCGGGAGAAGACGACCCAATTGGCGCTGGAGCAGGCCCGGATGAAGCAGCAACTGGCCGATGCGGACGCCCGCATCGCGGCCCAACAAAGCGCGCTGGCCGACATCGACGCCCGCTTCGCGGGGGTGGAAAAGCGACTCGATGCGATGGCCGCCCAGCAGGAGACGGCCCAGGCGCATATCGAAGCGTTGCAGGCCCGGGCCGACGAGATCGAACAAGCCGCGGAAGCCGTCCGCCAGAAGCTGGCCGCGCTGCAGGCCCATCAGCAAGCCACCCAGGAGGATGTGGCCGCGCTGGAGGAGCAGATCCGCGCCCTGGAGGATGAGGTTCAAGGCATTCAGGCCGACATCGCCGATTTCCAGAAGGTGACGGAACGGTTCAACCGTTTCGTGGAGGGATTGACGCGGCTCATCGCCGAGGTGGCGGTGGAAGAGGCCAAATCCCAGGCCGAAGCCACGCCCGCGGCCGAGACGCCCCAACCGGAGCTGGCGCTCACACCCGAAGCGACATCGCCCATCACGCCCACCGCCCCGCTGTCCCCCACCGTGGAGCTCACCCCCACCGTGGAAGCCAGCCCCACGCCGGCATCCGAAACCCTGCGGCTCTTTCCGCCCGTCACGCCTCTGCCCACGCCCGCGTTCGACCGCGGCGTCATCTACGGCCTGGTGTGGTTGGACGCCAACGACAACGGCCAGCCCGACCCGGACGAACAACCTGTCAGCGGCGCGGTGGTGGCGTTGAAAACCGCGGAGGGACGCCGTCTGCTGAACATGATCACCGGCCCGGACGGGCGCTACGCGTTCATCAACGTGCCTCCCGCCCTCTATCAGGTGGAGCTTCTCCCCGCCGCGGACCAGACCCTTTCCACCGAGGCGAGCCAACAGGCGCGCGTCATGGGCGGCGATCTCATCGAGGTGAACTTCGGTCTCCGCTAAAATCATGCCCGAACCTGTCTCCTACGAAATCGTCATCGGCCTGGAAGTCCACGCCGAACTCATCACCCAATCCAAAATGTTCTGCTCGTGCAGCGCCGACTTCTTCGGCGCGCCGCCCAACAGCCACGTCTGCCCCGTGTGCCTGGCCCTGCCCGGCGCGCTGCCCGTCATCAACCGGGAGGCCGTGGCCCAGACCATTCGCGCGGGCCTGGCCCTGAACTGCGAGATCGCCGAGGATGTGCGCTTCGAGCGCAAGAACTACACCTATCCCGACCTGCCCAAAGGCTACCAGATCACCCAATACGAACTGCCCCAGGCCGTGAACGGCTGGCTGGAGATCGACACGCCCGACGGTCCCAAACGCATCGGCGTCACCCGCGCGCACTTGGAGGAGGACACAGGCAAGCTGGTGCATGAGAACGGCGTCAGCCTGGTGGATTACAACCGCGCGGGCGTGCCCCTGCTGGAGATCGTCTCCGAGCCCGACATGCGCTCCATCGACGAGGTGAACGAATACCTCACCCGCTTGCGTCAGCTCCTCATCTACATCGGAGCCAGCACCGGCGATCTGGAGAAAGGCGCCATGCGCATGGAGGCCAACGTCTCTCTGCGGCCCGCGGGCAGCCAGGAGCTGGGGACCAAGGTGGAGATCAAAAACCTGAACAGCTTTCGGGCGGTGCGCAACGCCCTGGCCTATGAGATCGCCCGCCAGGAGAAGGTTTTGCGCGCGGGCGGGCAGGTGGAGCAGGTCACCCTGGGCTGGCTGGAGCGCGAAGGCCGGACCTACGTCCAGCGCACCAAGGAGGACGCACACGACTATCGCTACTTCCCCGAGCCCGACCTGCCGCCCCTGCACATCGAGCGGGCCTGGGTGGAGGAGCTGGCCGCGGGCCTGCCCGAACTGCCCCGGGCCCGACGCGCGCGCTTTGTAGAGCAATACGGCCTCAGTCTGAAAGACGCGGACATCCTCACCGCGGAACGGCCCGTGGCCGACTACTTCGACGCGCTGGTCAGGGCCGTGGGCGACGCGTTGCCGCCCAAGAAGATCGCGAACTGGGTCATGGGCGACCTTTTCCGCCTGGTCAACGAGCGCGGCCTGCCCATGGACGCCATCCCCGTCACGCCCGAGAAATTCGCGGGGCTGTTGAAGCTGTTGGGGGCGAAGACCATCAACGCCAACACGGCCAGCCAGGTGCTGAAGACCATGTTCCAAACGGGCGAGGACGCGCGGGCCATCGTGGAGCGGGAGGGGTTGGCCCAGGTTAGCGACGCGGCCGCGCTGGAAACGCTGGTGGACCGCATCCTGGCTGAACACCCGGACGAAGTGGCCCGCTACCGCGCGGGCAAAACCCAGCTCTTCGGCTGGTTCGTGGGCCAGGTCATGCGCGAGACCCGCGGCAAGGCCAATCCCAACATTGTGCGCGACCTGCTGAAATCCAGGCTGGAACAGACATCATGAGCAGTCCTGCTGCGGGCGAGCCCGCGCCGATACGGATGAAAATGGGAACGCGGATAACGCAGATGCTTCGCAACGCGGATTTCCGCAGATCATTTTTCTGATTTTTGCTTCCATCTGCGTTGATCAGCGCTTCATCAGCGTCATCTGCGTCCTCCAAATCTATTTTCAAAGCAGGCATCACGGGCGGTTGCCCGCCGATAAGGATGAAAATGCGGTCGCCAGGGGCAGGTGGCAAGTCGCAGGTGAAGCTGCGCAAGATCACCCGGAGCTGAAGCTCC
>CAZDCN010000307.1:0-4113 GCA_964503945.1 uncultured Caldilineales bacterium | reverse complement strand
ACAGTCCCGTCCGACAGCGTGAGGCCCCCGGCGTTGTTCACATCATCCATCCACATCTGCAAGCCCGTGGTCTGGCGGGTGGATGACACATTGTACTTGCCCGTCTGCGACGCGGTGAAGCCAATAACCACCGTCTTCTCCTTGGCCGCGGGCGCTTCTTCCTTGGGCGCTTCCGTGGCCATGGGCTGTTCCGCCTTGGGGGCCTCGGTGGCCGCGGGCTGCTCCGCCTTGGGCGCTTCCGCGGCCTTCTGGCCGCCGCAGGCCGCCAGCGTCAGCGCCAGAGCCAGCGCCAGCAACACAACAATCCATTTGCGAGACATGGCAAACTCCTCCTTTGGAGAGTGAAAATGGAAAGAACTATACAGTTATAGCCTCAGTTTACCGGTTTCCCGCGAACATGGAATAAAAACTTGGACTAAAGATATAAAAAAATCATAAACAATCACCCCGCGATGCGATAGCCGATGCCGTGTTCGGTGAGGATGTGGCGGGGATGGGCGGGGTCTTCCTCCACCTTGCGGCGCAGGCGGGCCACATACACCCGCAAGTACTCCACTTCGTTGCCGTACTCAGGCCCCCATACTTGCTGCAAGATGAGTCGATGGGGCAGCACCTTGCCCACGTGCTTTAGAAAATAATGCAACAGGTCGAATTCGGTGCGGGTGAGCTTTACCGGACGCCCCTTCACCGTCACCAAGCCTTGTTCCACATCCATCTCGATATCCCCCACCCGCAAACGCTCCTGGGGCGCGGCGGCCTGCTGCCAGCTCGCCCGCCGCAACAAGCCCCGCACCCGGGCCAGCAGCTCCTCCACCCCAAACGGCTTGGTGAGATAGTCGTCCGCGCCCAGGTCCAGCGCGGTCACCTTGTCCCGCTCCTCATCCAGGGCGCTGAGCACGATGATGGGCACGGTGGAGACGCGGCGGATGCGCTGGGTCAGCTCCAGCCCGTCCATGTGGGGCATCATCAGGTCGAGGATGATCAGGTCCAGGGTTTGGTTTTGGAAGATGGCCAGGGCTTCCATGCCATTGGCCGCCTTCAGCACCTCGTAGCCGCGCACGCTGAGATTGCGGGCTACGAATTCGCGCAGGGGCTTCTCATCTTCAACCACCAGAATGCGCTGGGGCATAGTCCGCCATCTCCTGGGTGAGGGTCGGGGTGAGAGGGAGGTGGAAGCAGAAGCGGGCGCCGGGCTGAGCATCCTCCACCCAAATGCGACCGCCGTGGGCCTCGACAAAGCCCTTGCAGATGGCCAGGCCCAGGCCTGCTCCGCCGATGCGCCGGCTTCGCTCCACCTGGCCCCGGTAGAAGCGGAGAAAGATGCGGTCCTTCTGGTCGTCGGGCACGCCCGGGCCGTAATCCCGCACCGACACCTTCAGCCACGCATCTTCTTGTCGGATCGCGATCTCCACGGGATAGCCTGGCGGCGAATACTTGGCCGCGTTGTCCGCCAGATTGCGCAGCGCGGTTTCCATGCGCAGGCGGTCGATTTCCACCAGAGGCAGGTCGGGCTCCGCCTCCACGCGGATGATGACGCCCAACCGACGTCCCTCGCGCAAGGCCACCTCCTGCGCCAGCGCGGCCATGTCGTAAGGCTCTCGTTGCAGCTCCAGAGCTCCGCCCTCCAGCCGGGAGAGGTCCAGCAGGCTGCTCACCAGCGCGGCCAGGCGATCGGCCTCGTCGCTGATGGTCTGGATGAACTCCCGCTGGGTCTCTGCATCCCACACCACATCCTGAGCCAGCAGGGTGGAGGCGTAGCCCTTGATCGCGGCCAGGGGCGTGCGCAGCTCATGGGAGACGGTGGAGAGCAGCGCGGATTTCATCCGGTCCAGGTCCTTGTCGTGGGTGATGTCCTGCCAGAACTGGCCCCGGCCGATGACCTCGCCCCGGGCGTCGGTCACCTCGAACACCTGAATGCGCAGGTCCTGGGGTCGACCGTCGGGGCCTGTGCGGGTCACATCCACGAAACCGCGGCCGGCGAGGATAGCCTGTCCCAAAGCGGCTTCGGCTTGCTGAGGACGCTCCGCCGCGCTCAGTAGGCGCTTCACCAGCTCATCGGCGCGGCGCTGGCAGGCGGCCGCCCGCCCCATGCCCAGCAATTCCGCGGCCCGATGGTTGCAGAACAGCACCTGGCCTGTCAGGCTCTCCAGGATGAGGCCGTCGTGAAGGCTTTCGACGATGGCTTCCAGCCGCCGGGTTTGCTCCTGCAACTGGGCGTCGGAGCGGGCGAAGAGCACCGCGTTCTCCATGGCCATGGCCGCATGGTTGGCGAAGCTGGCCACCAGCTCCAATTCGTTGTCGGTGTAATCATGGGGCTGGTTGAAGTAGAGGAGCAGCACCGCGGGCGGGGCGTGTTGCGTGAGCAGGGGCGCAGCCAGCAGGGAGCGAAATCCCTCCACTCGGGCGCGTTCTCGGAATTTGCCATAGTCGGGATCGGCTTCCGTATCCACCACCTTCACGGGCGCGCCGGTTTGCAGCGCGCGCATGGCCGTGGAATAGGGCTCGCTGGGACCGATGCGCAGTTGCTGCACGTACGCTTCGGAAAGGCCGCGGCTGGCCCGAATGCGAAACACGCCCAATCGCTCATCCAACACGATGATGGCGCTGCGGTCTGCATCCAACAGACGCTGAACCTCGTCCAGGATGCTGTCGAAAACCTCCTGCACATCCAGGGAGCTGACCACCTTGCGGCTGATCTCCAACAGGGTGGAGAGCTCCCCAAACCGGCGGTCGATATCCTGGGCCATGATGGCCAGGGAGCGGGCCAGATCGCCCATCTGGTCTTCCCGCCGGGCCAGGGGAGCCAGATTGACGGCCTCGCGCGCCGCGGCGGGCGAATGGGACCCCACGCGCTGGCTGAATTCCGTCAGCCGGCCGATGGGGGAGATGACGCGATGGGAGAGGGCCAACCAGAAAAGCGCGCCGCCGAGGACGAACAGGGCAATGGCTATCATGAGCAGGCGATGGAAGCGTTGCACCGTGGCGAAGGCGGCGCGGGTGGGGCGTTGCACGATGACGCCCCAGTGGGCCACGGGCACGGGCACGTAGGAGCGGATCCACTGGCTGCCATCGGGCGCGGTGGAGATGGTTGCGCCGGTCTCGCCCTGCAAAACCGCGTCCACCACCCCATCCTTCCACTCGCCCCAATCGGGCAGCAGATTGCTGGGCAGGCCCACGTCCTCCCGCTGTTGCACGGTGAGCAGGGTCTCCTGGCTGCCCGCCAGCGCATCCAACAGGCCGGGGTAGGCGATGACCTGGCCGCGGGCGTCCACGATGCTGATGATCTGCTCCTGCCCATGGTCGCCGATGATCTCGGCCAGGGTGTCGCTGAGTTCGGCCAGGGCCAGATTGGTCGCCACCACGCCCAGGAATTCCCCGTCATCGCTCCAGATGGGCATCACCGCGGTGGCCACCGGCTTGCCCGTGGTGGGCGAGATGCGCCCGGCCGAGAACAGGGGCTCCCGCGTGCGCTGCGCCTGCTTGAAATACTGCCGGAAAGAGAAATCCACCCCCACCGTGCTGGACGGCCCCTCGGGGTAATGATAGATCATGACGCCGTCCGGGCCCAGGCGATAGATGAGGTTGACGTCGCTGCGCGCGATCTTCACATCCCGAAACAGCTCGCGCATGCCCGGCACATCGGCCTGAACCACCTGGGGCATGGTCGCCAGATTGGCCACAGTGTGGGTGGCGTTGGTGAGCAGGGCGTTGGTCTCCAGGGCCATGGCCCGGGCCAGGGAGAGGTCCGAGGCCTGGATATCCCGCTCGAGATTGCGTCGCGTGGCCACGTCGAAGACGAGCGCGCCCGCCAGCACCGGCCCGATAAAGAGGATATAGAGGGCCAGCAATTGCAAACCCAGATCGCGTCGCAGGGAAAAGCGGGACTTCATGGGGGTATTATCCCATCTGCGGGCGTTCTCGACAAAGCAGACGCCAGGGGCAAGCAGCCCGCGGATGCCGACGAAAATGAGGACACGGATTTGCACGGCCTTCGGACACAGATTTTTTAACAAATTATCCGTGTTTTTCCGTGTTCATCCGTGTCCTTTTTATTTTCAAAGCAGGTATCATGAGCGCTTGCACGCCAATAATGACGAAAATGTGCAGGCCAAC